>CAYTFZ010000037.1:15403-18009 GCA_964437215.1 uncultured Melioribacteraceae bacterium
TATTTTACTATCAGATTACATACCGCAGGGCAGCTCGAGCTTATAATTGTTTTTTCAATCTCGTTTTCAAGTGTTTTTTTATAATAATTACTTATCAAATCTGCACCGAAAGCAGTTTCTGTTACATATTTAAAGCCCAATGTTTTCAATCCGGTTATAACTTTATTACCTTCATTTACAAAAGAAGCAGAAAATGAAGGGGCAAGTATAGCAATAGTTTCTCCCGAAGGTATATAATCGTACAGAACTTTATCAATATCATCACTTATTTTTTTTGCATTCTGCGAACATACTTTAACACAATGGCCGCATTCAATGCATCTTTCTTCCATAACAAATGCCTGCCCGTCAATAACCCTGATTGCAATTGCAGGGCATTCCCTCACACACGAATAACAGCGTTTACATTTATGTGCCAATGTAGTAACAATAGCACCTGCCATAATTGCCTCGTCTTATTATTTAATTATTTTTCTTCTATCCGTATAACTTGTATGAAGAATTTTATGTGCAATATGACTGTTTGGTTCAATTAAAAACTCTTTATAAATATTTTGAATTGAAATATTATTATGAGACTTTCTGTTACTCATTTTCAAATCTATCTCATAAAGAGCCTGAATCCTCTTTTTAACTTTTTCAGGTTTTTGATGAATCGGCTGTCCTCCTCCGTTTATACATCCGCCGGGACACGCCATTACTTCAATAAAATGATATTTCGTTTTTCCTTCCTTTATTTCGGAAATCATTTGTTCAACATTTCCTATTCCGTTTACTACTGCTATGTTTAATTCCATCTCGCCAATATGCACAACACTTTTTTTAATTCCTTCCAAACCCCTTATATCATGAAATTCAAGTTTTTCAAGCTCTTTACCGGTTATATTAAAATATGCAGTGCGCAGTGCAGCTTCCATTACACCGCCCGATGTTCCGAAAATAACAGCCGCCCCTGACGATTCGCCAAGAGGATTATCAAATTCATCTTCCGGAAGATCGTCAAAATCAATTCCCATCATATTAAAAAGTCTTACAAGCTCGCGTGTTGTTAAAACAGCATCCACATCCTGAAGATTATTATAATTTAATTCCGGTCTGGCCGATTCGAATTTTTTAACGGTACAGGGCATTATTGAAACCACAAAAATATCATTAGGGTCAATTCCCATTTTCTTTGCATAATACGATTTAAGAATTGCTCCTTCCATCTCGTGAGGCGATTTGCAAGTGGATAAATTTTCAATCATTTCAGGATGATTATGTTCAAGATATTTAACCCATCCTGGGCAGCAGCTTGTAAACATAGGTAATGTTTTTTTGTTAATAATTCTATCGGCAAGTTCCGATGCTTCTTCCATAATTGTAAGATCGGCAGAAAAATTAGTATCAAATACTTTTTTAAAACCTAGTCTTCGTAGACCGGTAACAAGCTGACCTGTTACATTGCTTCCCAAAGGAAGATTGTATTCTTCGCCAATAGTTGCTCTTACTGCGGGCGCAATTTGCGCTACAACAAACTTCTGCTTGTTGTTTATTGCATTCATAACTTCCTTAGTACTGCTCCTTTCGCGTAAAGCAGCAGTTGGACAAACTAAAATACATTGTCCGCATAAAATACAATCACTTATATTCAATCCTTTATTATAAGGTGTTGTTACATTTGTGCGGAAACCTCTGTTTGTAAAATCGATTGCACTTACTTTTTGAATTTCATTGCATGTTCTCACACATCTTCCGCAAAGAATACATTTTGCCGGATCACGTTCCATTGATGCACTGGAAATATCTATTGCGTGGTTTTTCTTTTCTCCTATATACCTATGCTCTCTTAATGAATATTTTTTTGCCAGATTTTGTAACTCGCAATTTCCGTTGCGAACACAAATCAGGCAATCCTGAGGATGATTTTCAACTAAAAGCTCAACAATTGTTTTACGTGCATTTTTTACACGGATTGAATTTGTTTGAACTTTCATTCCTTCGGTAACTGGATAAGCACAGCTAGGAATTAGACCTTTCATTCCTTCAACTTCCACAACACAAATACGGCATGCTCCCGTGGGAAATAAATCCTTCATATGACACAAAGTAGGAATATGTATTCCAACAGATTTTGCTGCATCAAGAATTGTCATATTTTCTTCAGCCTGAACATCGATATTATTTATAGTAAGTTCAATCATTTTATCCTCTTCGCTTTAATAAACATGAATGGCTTCAAGACGGCATGTTTCGATACACATACCGCACTTAATGCACTGAGCTTCAATTATTTGATGCGGTTCTTTTTTCTCGCCGATAATTGCGCCCGAAGGACATTTTTTTACGCAAAGACCGCAACCTGAACACATTTCCATATCAATCTTGTATGTAAGAAGTTCTTTACAAACACCGGCAGGACAATTTCTTTCATAAAGATGCGCTTCGTATTCATCTCTGAAATATCTCAATCCCGAAAGAATAGGATTAGGAGCTGTTTGCCCCAAGCCGCACAAAGAGGTATCTTTAATTACTTCTGCTAATCTTTGCAGATGGATAATTCCTTTAAATCTCTGTAATTCCTCTGTTTTATCTTTTACCGATTTGTAACTTTTAGGAATTCTTTC
>CAYTFZ010000037.1:18109-21987 GCA_964437215.1 uncultured Melioribacteraceae bacterium
GCAAATACTTTTGTGCCCTTGCTGGTTTCTGTTCCTATTTTTGCAAACCACCCGCTGCCGTTTTTAATTATTGCTGGAATATTTGCAAAGGTTTCCACATTATTAATGATTGTTGGTTTTCCCCATAAACCGCTGTCTGCAGGATAAGGAGGACGCGGTTTTGGCATTCCCCGTTTTCCTTCTATTGAAGCAATTAAAGCAGTTTCTTCACCGCATACAAAGGCTCCTGCACCCTTTTTGATTTTTAAATTGAAGCTGAAACCGCTGCCAAGAATATTATTGCCAAGTATTTTGTACTCTTTGCATTGCCTAATCGTATTTTCAAGCCTTTCAATTGCCAAAGGATATTCAGCACGGCAATAAATAAATCCTTCTTTTGCGCCGATGGCATAAGCGCCAATTATCATTCCTTCAACAATTCTGAACGGATCGCTTTCTAAAACGGATCTGTCCATAAAAGCCCCTGGATCCCCTTCATCCGCATTGCAGATAAGATATTTAATATCTGTTTTTTTTCTAGAAGCAATTTCCCACTTTTTCCCTGTAGGGAATCCTCCGCCTCCTCTTCCACGCAGTCCGCTTTCAACAATTTCTTTTATTACATCAGCCGGTGTCATAATTCTTAATGCTTTATCAATTCCTTTAAACCCGCCATGAGCTATATAACTATCAATATTAGTCGGGTCAATAATTCCACAGTTTTCTAGAACTATTTTCACCTGATCTCTGAAGAACGGCAATTCACTTAAAAGCGGAATTCCGTTTTCGTTTTTTTCGTGACATCCCAAAAGTTTTTTTGTGAAAACACCTTTTTCCAATATTGTTTGTTTAATCAGTTCAGGAACATCCTTATAAGTAACCTCACAATAAGAAATTCTGGGTTTTCCCGGAAGTTTTACTTCAACTATCGGTTCTTTTGCGCAATAACCTATGCAGCCGGTTGGAATAATATCAGCTTCAATATCGGAAGCTGCTAAATATTTTTCTATTTCCAGTTTTACTTTATTTGCTCCGGATGCAAGCCCGCAAGTTCCCATTCCAATAAATATTAATGGTTTATCGTGTTTTTTAAATATAAGTCTTTGGTTTAAATCTTTTATCTTTTCAGAACATTCAGCAGTGTGATGACATAAAGCGCCTTCTGTTGAACACTGAATAAAATGTTCACATGGATTTTTGTCAGAATGATGACATTCTTCACAGCACATTTCAATAAATCTGTTCATTCTTCACCTGCATTTTGTTTAATTTGCGTTTTATCTTCAAGCTTAAATTTGTTTAGAATTTTCGGTAACTCTCGGATTGTAACGCGTCCGTAATACTCGTCATTTATATTAATTACTGGCGCAATGCTGCAAGCTCCTATGCAAGCAACCGTTTCAAGTGTAAATAATTTATCCCGTGTAGTTTCGCCGGCTTTAATTTTTAGTTCAAGTTCTAAAGCAGATAAAATATTTTCAGATTCTTTAACATGACAGGCTGTCCCTCGGCAAACACGTATAACATTTTTACCTAAAGGCTTTAAACGGAATTGATTATAAAATGTGGCCACTCCGTAAACACTGCTTAATGGTAATTTCAAATAGTCGGCAACTTTTTGAATTACATTTTCGGGCAGATATCCGAAAGCATTTTGAACATCCTGTAAAATTGCAATAAGATTTCCTCTGTTTGCAGGTTCATATTTTAATAAGATTTGTTCATCCATAGTATTTCCTGTTTTTTACAGTTATTCCAATTTATATGCCATTATCGATCCAAAAGGCACTATGTTTTAGAGCTATATTCGATATTTATTTCTCTATATAACATAACAAATTCCATCAAATAAGAAAAACATTTTTTATATTATTATATATAAGAAATATTTTACGTGATTTTTTATGTTTTTTTTATTCAGTTAATTATTTTATTATTGCGGTTTTTATAAGTTTATAATATATTTGTGTTCGTTCTTTTTGGGCCTATAGCTCAGTCGGTTAGAGCATCTGACTCATAATCAGAGGGTCGGTGGTTCGATTCCATCTGGGCCCACCAATTTTACAATATATACTTTTAAATCCGGTTTTTACCGGATTTTTTTTCTTTAAAGAATTAAAAAAATAATTTTTCTGTAAATATATTACTTATGAACGAAGATAAAATATTTCTTGAACTATTAAATGTGATGAGTGAAGATGAGACTGAGCTTGTCTGCAAGTTGCTTTCTCTTAACAACGAGGAATATTTGCTCAAAATAATGGTAAGTTACTTAATAAAATACAGACTTGAATTACCTTCGTTGTAAATTTATTTCAGTTGTTAAAAATATTTTTTGTTTGAAGATTAAATTTAAACTCGGTACCTTTATTTATTTCGCTGCTTACTTGAATTTCACCTCCGTTTTTATTAACAAATTCTTTACATAAAATTAAACCCAATCCTGTCCCTTTCTCAGCATTAGTTCCGTCAGTTGTTAAATGTTCGTCAATCCTGAAAAGCTTTTTCATATTTGATTCAGATATTCCTACTCCTTCATCTCTTACCGATACATAAACAAATTCATCATTCCTTTTAGCTGTAATATGTATTTTATTTCCGTTTGGAGTAAACTTTATGGCATTAGATAAAAGATTTCGAATTACTGTTTCAATCATATTTTTGTCAGCATAAACTTTTAACTCATCATCAATAGTAATTTCCAGTTTAATGTTTTTCTGAATAAGATTTGCAACATAAATATCTTTTAAGTCATTAATCAATATTCCAATATCAAAAAGACCTGGAAAAAATTCTATTCTGTCTGTTTGTAGTCTGGACCATTCAAGCAAATTCTGCAATAGTTTAAATACACCCTTTGCGGAACTGTTTATATTTTGAACAAATTCTTTAATTTCATCTTTCTCCATTTCATCAATATCATTTAAAAGGAAATCCGAGAATCCTAAAAGACTTGTAAACGGACTTTTTAAATCGTGTGAAATAATAGAAAAGAATTTATCTTTATTAGCATTTAATTCCTTAAGCTTTTCTTCTGATTCTGTAAGCTTTACATTTAAATATGCCAATTGTCCGGCAGCTTCTTCTGACTGATCCCTGTTAACCTGAAGTTCCTCGATATACCGCGATACTTCATTTTCAATTTCCACTTGTTCGCTTATATTTCGAATAATTCCAAGCAAACCTATTGTCTCATTCTTCTCATTTTTTACCGGAACTTTTGTGCAGCTGAAATAATACATGCCGTCATCATTGTTATGAATAGTGCAAATTTTATCCCATATCGCTTCATTTGTACTCAATATTTCAAGATCATCATTAAACAGCAACATTGCTACTTCATTTTGAAATACTTCGTTTTCGTTTAACCCTATAATTGTTGAAATATCTTCTACGTGAAAAAAATGTGCGAAAGAATAATTCAATTTTCTAAAAGTATTATCTATGCTTTTTAAATATATCATATCAGGAAGACTGTTTACAAGATTTTCCCATAGAATTACGTTTTCGTCAACATCTTTATTTTTTACTTCTTTATTATTTATGTATTTTTGACTGCTGATGAAAAGGATTATCAAATAAGCTATTGTTGTTATTTTTATTTGAGATATTTCATTTAAAAACATATAACTTAAAGACAAATACAATAAAACTACTATAACACTTATAATAATTGTATTTTTTTTACCAAAGAATTCAGATAAAAGAAAAGGAAATATAATAAACGAAATACCGGAAAGTTTATTTTCATTTAATCCGATAATTAAATCAGAAATTAAACATATCAATAATATTATGGATATTTTTAATGACTTCTCTTTTTTAATGAAAACAGAATAGAGAACCAGACTTAATGAAGTTATTCCTGCGAAAATATTATTAAGAAGTATATCATTACT
>CAYTFZ010000038.1:0-21622 GCA_964437215.1 uncultured Melioribacteraceae bacterium
ATTATAAAAAGTCCGGCGAAGCAGCCGGATTTTTTTTAAGTATACTTACAAATGAATTTTTCTCTCCGTTTAACTCTGTGCCGGACTCTGTGTTACTCTGTGGTTTATTCGCGCTTGTGTTTAACCACAGAGTTTATCAGAGTTTTCCACGGAGTTGCACAGAGGGGTAATTGATTTAATTCGGGTTTTTATTGTTTTTCAATCTTTTGATTATTTTTTCACTTCTTAACTCGCGCAGCGCGTCGCTTGCAATCCATTTAGCGCTGGAAGAGTTAAAAGCAAGTAGTTTTTCCGCGGTTTTAATTGCTTCTTCATTTAAAAATAAATTTCGTTTGCCAATTTGCCGCAGCGCCCAATTCACTGCTTTCTTTACAAAATTACGGTTATCGGCGCTTTTATCTTCAATCAATTTTAAATATTTAAGAAAAACGTCATCTTTTTCTTTTTTTAGATGGACTGCCGAAACTGCAATCAGAGAGAATGCTGTCCGCTTAACAAATTCTTTTTCACTTTCAGCCCATTCAAATATTTTTTCATTACAGAATTTAGTTTTTATATAAAGATTTATGCAGCACTGGTCGCAGATATCCCAGCTGTCAAAATCGTTCGTCCATTTATCCAATTGTTCTGCGGTAACAAATTTTGGCTCGTCAATCATACTTGCTAAAATGCGCGCTTCGTGAATTCCGGAATCCCAAAGCTGCAAAGCAGTATTATGATTTTTCCCGATTTGTTTTGCCAATTTCCGTAAAAACGGTTTTCTAATTCCCAAAACATTTTTAGATATTATCCCGAACCGTTTCATTGCCCCGGCAGATTTGGGGTCTTTATTATTGTGAAGGATTTCTAAAATTTCATCGGTTGTCATAGTTCAGGGGAAATATTTCGGCGTGTTGTAATCCAATAACGAAACATCAATAATTCCGTTCAAATATTTATTATCTTCCATAAGCCATTCATATTCAAAATGCATCGGCACGTTAAATCCTCCGTTATGCTGATAGTTGGAAAGTTTAACAACAAAAACATTTCCATCTCCCGAAGCTTCGTCGTTTGTAATTTTAAATGGCAGATTATCTTTATCAAAATGAAACAAAACCGACACGCTGTTGCCATAATCGAACACGGTAAGCCTTGCAATGTCTTTACCGGCTTCTTCCCACTTTATGTTTTTTCCGGGTAGTAAGGCTGTTGGAAAAAGAACAGTATTCGATAAAAATTTTGCAAGTAGAAGATTATTTATACTTCCGCCGTTTAAATAATTAAACCGTACGCCGGTAAGCATATGCGATTGTGTTATTCCGTTTCCTTCAAAATAAAATTCCGCCATATTGCCCGGAATAAAACCCGAGTGTTTAACATCAGTGCGCCACAAATAACCGAAAGGATTTGTAGAATAATAGCCTTGCGCCTCTATTTCTACCGATTCGGGCTGGGAGCTGGAGCTTATTTTCCCTGTTTGTTTAAATCGTGCAAATCCCGGCGAAATTTGTCCTTCTTTAATGCATTTTATAAGATAATTGCGTACAGGCGGGGGCAATGCTTTTACATCCGACTTTAAAAAAATTCTCCTATTATGCTTCGCAAAATTAATGTCGAGGTCTTTTATAGATTTTTCAAAGAAATCCTGCTCGGTAAAATGTCCGTAGATTAAAATTCCTGTTCCGGCGGCAGCAATAGTTATAAAGACTGCCAGTAAAATTTTGCGTATCATAGTTTAACAAGAAAATTAAAAGGAAGAAATATATGTATTAATGAGAGCATTTTGTCGCATATTATTTTTAATTATCCAATCAGAAAATCAAATAGTGTGCCAGCTTGTTGCCGGCTTGTAAAAATTGAGCTTAAACGAAGTAATAATTTACTTACTAAATTTTAAGTAACTAATGAATATCACTTTTATTGTCGGAAGAAATGATTGCAAATAAATATAAATCCTTAAACTTTCCTTTTGCATAAGCAGCCTGACGTAAAATGCCTTCCTTAGAATAACCGCATTTCTCAAGCACTTTGTGCGATGCTATATTTTCGGGCTCGCACCTGGCTTCAATTCTGTTGAGAGAAAGATTGTTAAATCCGTAAAATGTTATAAGGTTTACAATTTCGGTCATAATCCCTTTATTCCAATATTCAGGCGAAAGAGCGTAGCCTATTTCAGCTTTATTGTTTACAGCATCCCATAGGTTAAATCCTGCGGTACCGATAATTTTTGAAGTTTCTTTAAATTCAATTCCCCAAGGGCATTCTCTTCCGTCAATTGCGCATTGCATAATATTGGAAATAAACTTTCTGCTGGTTATGGGATTTTTATGAGTGTCCCAGAAAAGAAATTCCGAAACCTGCGGGTTGCTTGCGTATTCGTAAATATCCTGCGTATCGAACAAGTCGATTTTACGCAATTTAACGCGGCTGGTTTCAAGTTGAGGAAGATTTCCAAAAAATTCAGCTATATTTATCATTTTCGCAATTAAAATAAAATCAAAAATACTAAAAGATTTGCATTACAGTAAACTAAGGCATTTAATTTTTCTTTTTCGGATATTTGTATTCGGTTTTAATAATCAATAGGTAGAAAAATGATAAGTAAAGACCTGCTTGAAATACTTTGCTGTCCCGAAACAAAAGCCGATTTGGTTTTAGAGGGCAGCTTCCTGATATCGGTAGATAAAAACAGCCGGCGGAAATACAGAATTGAAGATGATATTCCGGTTATGCTGATAGAAGAATCGGAAATTATGGATTTGGAAGAATGGAAAAGTGTTATGATTAAACACGGGAAATCTGTTGAGTAAAGTGATATTAAAATGATTGTAAAAAAAAATGCCGCCGAAATCCAAAACTATCTAACCGATGCAAGTAATTTCAGGGGAAATCCGGATTGCGTATATATTCCCGAAAGCGAAGAAGAATTGATTGAGCTTGTAAAAAAATGCAGCCGGCAAAATATTAAACTTACTGTAGCAGGTAACGGAACCGGACTTACCGGAGGACGGGTTGCCGAGACCGGGTCAATTGTATCGCTTGAATTGTTAAATAAAATTATTGAAATAAACGAAATGGAAAAATTTGCCGTGCTTGAACCGGCAGTATTGTTAGGCGAGTTTAATACAATCTTAAAACAAAAGAATTTATATTATCCGCCCGACCCGACCGAACAGAATTGCTTTATAGGTGCAACTGTTGCAACAAACGCTTCGGGGGCAAAATCGTTTAAATACGGCGCTACACGCAAATTTGTTGAAGAATTGAGGGTTATTCTTCCTGATGGAGAAATTGTTGAAATTAAGCGGGGAGAGTATGTTGCCGACGGTTATAATCTGCTTTTTAAAACTCTTTCCGGAAAAAGTATAATGCTTGAAATCCCTGAAATACAAATGCCCGGAATAAAACACGCTGCAGGTTATTATTGCAAAAAAAATATGGATCTGGCAGATCTTTTTATCGGCAGCGAAGGAACTTTGGGAATAATTACAAAAATTAAACTGAAACTGATTGATTATCCATCCGATATTTTATCCGCGGTAATTTTCTTTGATAACGAAAAAGATGCACTCAAAATGATTTTTGAAGCGCGCCGGTTAAGCCGCGAATTTAAGGCAGCAAATAACAGTACTTCAATAAGTGCTATGGGTTTGGAATTTTTTGATGCCGATTCGCTTGCTTTTCTGCGGGACGAATTCCCCGCCATTCCGCAAAATACCGGCGCGGCAGTCTGGTTCGAGCAGGATTATTCCCCGGAAAGCGAGGAAAAACTTTTAGAAGATTGGATGATTTTAATAGAAAATAATAACGGCAATATGGAAAAATCGTGGTTTGCAACCGATGAGAGCGACAGGTTTAAATTTATTAATTTCCGGCATGCAGTTTCGGGCAAAGTTAATGAATTTATTTCCCGTAATAATATGCGGAAAGTGGGAACAGACCTTGCCGTGCCGGATGATAAATTTGAGGAATTTTATTTTTCCGCAAAAAAAACAGCTGCCGAAAGCGGAATAAGAAATATTGCTTACGGACATTTCGGCGATTCGCATCTTCATCTTAATATGCTTCCTGCAAATGAAGCCGAGTTTAAACAAGCCAAAATAATTTATAAGGAGCTTTGTTTATCGGCAATAAAACTCGGGGGAACAATATCTGCCGAACACGGAGTTGGAAAAATTAAACGCGAATACTTGCTTGATATGTTCGGAAATGAAAGAATAAGAAAAATGGCATCAATAAAAAAGCAGCTTGACCGGAATCTTATTTTGAATTACGGCAATATCTTTTTTGAAGATTTTTTGAACTGATATGATTAAGAAAACAATTTTCTTATTTCTGATTTTTAGTTTTATTGTTTTTGCCCAAGATTCAGCGTGGGAAAAGTTCAATCTTGCAAAAAGTTACGAGGCAGCCGGAAATTTTGAGCAGGCGGAACTTCTTTACAAAGAACTTTATAATTCGGAACCTTCAAATTATCAATACTCCGAAGCATTAAACAGTCTTTATCTTAAATTAAAACAATACGATAAATCCATAAAATTTCTCGAAACAAAACTTTCTATAAATCCCGAAGATATACTTGTAAAGGGACAGTTAGGAACTACTTTTCATCTGATGGGAAATTATGAAAAAGCTTTTTCTATCTGGAATGATGCTGTAAATAAACAGACCGAAAATGCTAATAATTACAGGATTATAATTAATTACGTTTTAGATTGCAGGGCATTTGATGAAGCGATTGAGTTATTAAAAAAAGCTAAACAAAAGACTGACGACCCCGATTCGTTTTCGTATGAACTGGCAAATATTTATTCTGTAACTATGAAATATTCAGAAGCAACGGAAGAATACTGCAACATTTTAAGCAAATATCCAAAACAGATCAGTCTTATAAAAAACCGTATACGAAACTGGCGGAGCACCGATGATAAAATTCTGGGCAAATCAGCTTTAATTGCCCGAAAGTATTTTGATAAATATAACACGCCCGAATTTTTAGACTTGGAAAGTCATTTATATATTCTTGATGAAAATTACGAAAAAGCTTATAAAACACAGTTGGAATACGATCAAACCGTTAATGACGGAAACCTCTTTTTTGAATTTGCCCAGACTTGTTATGCGGCGGGGAAACTGAATGTTTCGGCAGAATCTTATAAATATCTGCTGGAAAAATATCCTTCGGCAAGATTTGCACCAGCCGCTAGAATCGGTTATGCAAAAAATTTAGAAGCGGTTGCCGATAAAGAATATCTGGCTGAGGATATAAATTGGAAGCCGGTTAGGAAAAAAATAAATCCGGATAAGCCAAAATACCGCGAAGTTATAAATGCTTACAAAAATATAATTGGGCAAAAAGTTAATAAAAATGTGGAATCGGAAGCCAATTTCAGACTTGGCGAAATTTATTCCGAAAAAATATTAGAACTCGATTCAGCAATTATATTCTTCGGGCGGAATTCTTCAATTAATTCGCCGGATAATTTTCTTACAGAATCGAAGATAAAAATTGCAGAAATAAATTTTAAAAGGGACAATCCGGAAAATGGCTTGCTGATATTAAACAGCATATTAAATTTCTCCGGAGCCGAATCGGAAAAAGCAAATTACGCATCGTATTTAATTGCCCGGCAAAAATTCTGGCAGGGGAATTTTAAAGAGGCTTCCGAAATATTGAGCCGTGTTACCGAGAATGTTGAAAAAGATATTTCCAACGATGCAATTGAATTGATGCTTGTAATTAATTTGTGCAGGAACGATTCTCTTTCGCTTGCTAAATACGCTCAGGCAGATTTTTTGATATTCAAAGAAGATTTTACAAACGCCGGGGTTCTGCTTAATGAACTATCTGAAAACAAAAATCTGTTTATACTTAGTAACATTTCAAAGATGAGGTTAGCGGAAATATTATGCGCGGAAAACAATTACATCACAGCAATTGGCTCGATTAATGATTATCTTGAAAATCAGAATAATATTTTATTCAGAGATAAAATGATGTTCCTTTTGGGCAATATTTACAGATATGGCGTAAAAAACACACAAAAAGCACTTGAAACATTTCAGAAAATACTTGAAATATTCCCTAACTCATTATATCTTTCTAAATCAAGAGATTCAGTAAATGAAATAAATAAAATTAAGGAATAGAATGAATAACAAAAGAATAGAAAAAGAAGTAAAATGCTCTTTTTGTGGAAGAAAAGGTTCAGAAGTTGCAAGCATGGTGGCAGGCCCTGATGTTTACATTTGCGATATATGCATAAAAACCAGCGTTGATATATTAAAAAATAATCTTGCAGCTTACCATAAAACTCACGAACGTCCAGCAACACTTACCCCGTCGATGCTTAAAAAAAGTCTTGATGATTATGTTGTCGGTCAGGAAAGAGCAAAAAAGATTTTATCCGTTGCGGTTTACAACCATTATAAAAGAATAAAATCGAACACTTCTTTTTTTGAACTTGACGATGTGGAAATTGAAAAAAGCAATATTTTGCTTATCGGGCCTACAGGAGTCGGTAAAACTTTAGTGGCTCAAACATTAGCTCGGATTTTAGACGTTCCGTTTGCAATTGCTGACGCTACAACTTTGACAGAAGCCGGATACGTGGGTGATGATGTTGAAACAGTACTTGTTAGACTGCTTCAGGCATCAGATTATAATTTAGAAAAAGCACAATCCGGAATTGTATATATTGACGAAATAGATAAAATTGCCCGTAAAAGTGAAAGTGTTTCTATTACCCGCGATGTTTCCGGCGAAGGAGTTCAGCAGGCGCTGCTAAAAATTCTTGAAGGAACAGTGGCAGGAGTTCCGCCAAAAGGAGGAAGAAAACATCCTGAACAGAGTTTAATAAATATTAATACCAAAAATATTCTATTTATTCTCGGCGGAGCTTTCGAAGGAATTGCACCTATAATTGCTTCGAGGATAAATAAAAATGTTATGGGTTTTGGAACAGACAGAAATGATGAGATTCCTTCCGAAAATGAAGACTTAATCAGCCAAGTACAGCCGGAAGACTTGCTGAAATACGGTTTAATTCCGGAATTAATAGGAAGAATTCCAGTAATAGCTCCTTTACACGAACTTGATGAAGAAGCATTGAAAAATATTCTTACAAAACCGAAGAATGCTCTTTTAAAACAATATCAAAAATTATTTATAATGGAAGGAGTTGAACTGGAGTTTGATCCGTTTGCTTTAGATTCAATTGTGCAAAAGGCAATAGAAAGAAAAACAGGCGCACGTGCTTTACGTAGTATTGTAGAAAGTTTTCTTATTGATGTCATGTACAAACTGCCTGAAATGGAAAACGTTGATAAGTGCGTAATTACCCGTGAAACAATTGAAAAAGGTATGGACCCGCTTTTTATTGAATCCGAAAAAAAATCGGCCTGATGCTTTTTATTTTTGATTTTAAGAACCCCGTATTGCGGGGTTTCTTTTTAAATATACGAATGATGAAATATCTTATACAAATAATTTTATTTTTAGGAATTTGCTTTTCTCAGCAGAAAATCTTGATTCCAATGGATGAAGTTCAGACAAACCACCTGAAGGCTTACGGACTTACTTTTAATGAAATAAATTCGGGTGCAGTTGCCGATTGGCTTCTAAATTACAGAGGCGGTTCGTTTTTGCTTGATTACAATGAGCAGCTTATTGTAAAGTGCCGGCTGCGCGAAATATTTTTCGAAACAATTTCTGCCAGCGAGTCTGTAGATATTCTTACGCGTGTTCAAAGCGAAGATGAAAATATGGAAGTTGTAAGACTCGAAAAAGCTCCCAAAATTGCTGTTTATGTGCCGCCTGGATTTCAGCCTTGGGACGATGCGGTTACGCTTGCTTTTGAATATGCCGAAGTGCCTTACGACAAAATCTGGATTGAAGAAATTCTTACAGGCGGGCTGCAAAAATATGACTGGCTTCATCTGCATCACGAGGATTTTACCGGACAATACGGAAAGTTTTACGCGAATTTCAGAGGTGCTGCATGGTATACAGAGCAACAAATGCTATACGAAAATGAAGCTAAAAAGCTCGGTTTCCGCAAAGTTTCGGAAATGGAAAAAGCAGTTGTAACAGAGATTAAAAATTACATCGGTCAGGGCGGCTTTCTTTTTGCAATGTGCTCTGCGGCTGACAGTTACGATATTGCTCTTGCTGCTGAAAATGTTGATATTTGCGATAAAATGTACGACGGCGATTCTCCTGATGTTGATGCTCAGCAGAAATTGGATTTTACTAAAACGCTTGCATTCGAAAATTTTACACTCGAAATGAATCCGCTTATATACGAATACAGCAACATTGATATAAATCCGCAGGAAGTTGGGAATTTCGATAACGATTATTTTACTCTTTTCGAATTCTCGGCGAAATACGATCCTGTTCCCACAATGTTAACACAAAATCACGTTAATGTTGTACGCGGCTTTATGGGACAAACTACAATGTTCCGGAAATCCGTTATAAAAAAATCTGTTACAATTTTAGGCGAGCGTGCAGGTACCGAACAAGTGAAATACATTTACGGAAAATACGGCCGCGGTTTTTTTACATTTTACGGCGGACACGACCCTGAAGATTACCAGCATGCAGTAGGTGATCCTCCAACAGAAATGTATTTATTTAAAAATTCACCTGGTTACCGTCTGATTTTAAACAATATTTTATTTCCTGCAGCAAAAAAGAAAATGCAGAAAACCTGATTTATTTTTGAATCCTTTAACTATAAACCTTATCAAATACATATGAAAAAATTAAATATTATAAATTCCGATTTATCTTATTATCCCGGAAAAATTGTATGTGTTGGAAGAAATTATGCAGCGCATGCAAAAGAACTGGGAAATGAATTGCCGGAATTTCCTATAATTTTTCTTAAACCTGTTTCCGATATAATTTTTTCGGGAGATAAAGTTGTACATCCGAATTATTCTGATGAACTTCACTACGAAGCCGAACTTGTTCTTCTTATCGGAAAAAAAATTAAGAATGTATCGGCAGAAGAAGCAGAAAGCGCGATTGCCGGTTATGCCGTGGGTTTGGATATGACACTTCGCGATTTACAGAATGAGCTCAAAGATAAAGGCCATCCTTGGACTTTAGCAAAATGTTTCGATACATCTGCAGTGTTATCGGATTTTAGGTTGAAAAGTGAATATAAAATTTCGTTGCAGGAAAGAATATCGTTAAAAGTGAACGGACAGGAAAAACAAAATTCGATATTGGCAAATATGATATTTAAACCTGAACAAATTGTAAAATATATTTCCGAAAGAATGACGCTGGAAGAAGGCGATCTTATTTTTACAGGAACTCCTTCAGGTGTAGGAAAAGTTGTTCCGGGTGATAAAATAGAAGCCGAAATAGAAAATATTAATAAACTTATTACTGAAATAATTTAAGGAGTAAATATGCCGATATTTGAATATAAATGTAACGACTGCGGCAGCCGCTACGAAATTCTTCATAAATCATTGAACAATCTTTCCGAAATTGAATGTCCTTCGTGCGGTTCGCAGCAAAGTACAAAACTTTTATCTGCATTCAATGCTTCGGTTAGCAATTCCGAATCTGTAAATACCTGTTCCGGAGGCTCATGCGGATTACCGGCCGGAGGATGTTCGGGCGGTTTATGCGGATTGAACTGATTTTTTCTGAAAAATGTTAAAGGAAATAAGATGAAAAATATAATAAAGAAAATAATGTACGCTTTGAATGGTTTGCTGCTTTTTGCAAGTTCTAATATGGGACAAAATATGACACAGATAAAAATGGCTGATTTCAAGGAAATATTGAAAAAAGAAACTGGAATAATTATCGTTGATGTACGTACACCCGAGGAGTTATCGGGGAACTTGGGAAAAATAACCAGTGTAATAAACATACCTTTACAGGAATTGGATGCAAGGTATGAAGAATTAAATAAATATAAACAAAAAACAATTTATGTAATATGCCGTTCAGGCAACAGATCGGGAATGGCTGTAAAATTTCTTAATTCAAAAGGATTTAATTCAGTTAATGTTTTGGGCGGAATGATTGAATATAACAAGTAAATATTAATTCGAATAAAGAAAATATTTTTAAATCTTATTTCCTACCTATTGACAAATCGTATTTAAAAATGTAGTTTCATAACATAATTATTAACCTTAAAATAAATTTTGAGGTGAGTTATAGAAAAATTTGATGCAATTATAATAGGCTCGGGAATAGGCGGTTTAACCTGCGCTTCCCTTTTGGCAAAATTAGAAAATAAAAAAGTTCTAATCCTCGAAAGAAAATCACATTTAGGCGGATATACAAATGAAGTAAGAAAGCAGGGAAGTTATATTTGGGAAGCAGGGATACAAGCTGTTGGACAAATAGAAGAAAATTCGATAAACAGGCGTATTTTTAATTTTACAACAGACGATGCTCTTGGATGGACTAGACTTCCGGATGTATACAGCAGATTGGTTTATCCCGATTTTATTTTTGATATTGAAAAAGGTGAAGAAAATTTCCGCAAAGATTTAATAATTATGTTTCCGCAGGAAGAAGAAAAGATTTCAGCCTATTTCCGCGATGTTAAAATGGCTGCAAAATGGTTTAACAGAAACCGGGCAATTACAACAGCCCCGTTAAATAAGAAAAGAACACAAAATTCAGCTGATTCTGTTGATAAAATTGCTTTATCAACTTTAGCCGGATATTTGGACGCGAATTTTATCAATCCCAAATTAAAAGCTTTACTTGCCTCCAATTGGATAGCTTGCGGATTATTGCCTTCTGAAGCTACTTTTGCAATCCACGCAGCAACGTTGAATCATTATTTTGAGGGAGCCTATTATCCTTTAGGCGGTTCAAAAGAAATTAGTGAAACGATGATTCTTCCCGTGATTAAAAAAGGAGGAATGGTTTTAACAAATCATTCTGTAGAAGAAATAATTGTAGAAAATGGCAAAGCTGTGGGTGTAAAATCAAATGAAATAAGGATTGGCGAAAAAATTCAGCGGAATTATTATTCGGATATAATAATATCAAATATAGGTGCAAGGAAGACATTTAATAAACTGATTCCTGAATTTATTGACGAACAGACAAAAAAGGAAATTTCGGAATTTACAGAAGATCCAGTAACCATTACTTTATATCTTGCTCTTCACAGCGATCCTCGTGAGATGGGATTTGGAGCAGAGAATATTTGGATATACAAAACATACAATCACGAAGAAAATTACAGATTAAATTCTCAGCTGACTGAAGGGAAATGCGGTGCAGTGATGCTTTCTTTTCCATCTTTAAAATTGAAAAACACACAAAAACATACTGCTATGATTGCAGTATTAGGGAGTTTGCAGGATTTCCATAATTGGATAACACGTCCCCATAAAAATAAGGAAATAAGCAAGCGTGCTCTTTCCGGCGATATTTCAAATACAATTCTCGATCTGGTTGAATCCAGATTTTCAGGATTCAGAAAAATGATTGGTTTTCAGGATTTATCTTTGCCAATTAATCTTGATACCGGCGAATATATTGGCGGAAATATTTTCGGATTTCCGGCAATACCGCAGAAATTTAAAGTAAAATGGCTTCACCCGGAAACGCCATTGGAAAATTTTTATATTACAGGAAGCGATATTTCGGGTCATGGAGTTGTTGGCGGAATGCTTTCAGGGGTTGTCACATTGAATTCCATATTGAACGTGCCAATAAGTGTTTTTAGAGTTTTCAGGGATTCCAAGCAGAAATAAAAAAAATATTGAAATAATATTTCATATCTAAGAGAGTTATTAATCGAAGTTAAATTATACGAGTTTTATTCATTTACTAAACGGAAAATATTATGAGTCAGACTAATCTTCTTGAAAAATTCTTTCATTACATAAATCTTGAAACTGACGTTGATAATTATGAAAAAATACATGAAACTATAGTAAAAGACGTTGAATTCAAGGGAACTAATTTGTGGATTTTATCTTTTGCAATAATTGTTGCATCCATAGGTTTAAATATGAATTCAACGGCAGTAATTATAGGCGCGATGTTAATTTCGCCGTTGATGGGACCGATAAATGGGATGGGTTACAGCATTGCAACTTACAATTTCAGCCTTTTAAGAAGAGCAGTTAAAAATTTTACTTTTGCGGTGATTGCCAGTCTGATTGCATCAACTGCTTATTTTGCATTAACTCCAATTTCTACAGCCTATTCTGAGTTACTAGCGCGAACAAGTCCAACAATTTACGATGTGCTTATTGCTCTGTTTGGCGGATTAGCAGGAATAGTGGCTATAAGTTCAAAGCAAAAAGGTAATGTAATACCGGGTGTGGCAATTGCTACTGCCTTGATGCCGCCTTTATGTACTGCTGGATACGGATTAGCCAACGGCAATATGAATTATTTCTTCGGAGCATTTTATTTATTTACAATCAATACTGTGTTTATTGCTTTTTCTTCGATAATTATTTCTCAGATTCTTAAATTTCCTATTCGCAAAAGTATAGAAGAATCTCAGAAAAAAAAGGTTAATAAATGGATAACTTTAATAATTACAATAATGATTATACCAAGTATTTATTTTGGTTACAGGCTTGTAGAAAAGGAAAAATTCACAGAGAATGCAAACAGATTTATTTCCAGTGTTAATATTTTAGAAGGGAATTATTTATTACGCGATGAAATTAATCCGGATAAAAAAACAATCAATCTCGTATATGCCGGTCTGCCGTTAAATAAAAATCAGAAAAATGCTATAAAAAATAAGTTGGGTGATTTTTCTTTAAATGGTGTTGAATTATCTTTTCAGACAGGAATTAAGTCGGATTATTTATCCGGAAAAAATACTGAGTTAGAAAAAATGAAAACAGAGATTGCAGGTTTATCTTTAACACTAAAAAGAAAAAACAAGCAATTGGATAGTTTAAAAACTTCGGGGAATATCGGTAAGCAGCTATTGCAGGAAATTCAAACAATTTATCCGCAAATAATATCAGCATCCTATTCCGAAACGAAAATATTTAATTCTTCTCCGGATTCCGAAATCCCAATGAAAATAGTGGTATTAGGGCTTAAAAACGAGAAACTTGCCAATTCGGAAAAAGAGAAAATATTAAGCTGGTTGAAGATAAAATTAAAAAGTGAAGAAATTAAATTATATTACGAAACAGTAAAATAAAAATCACTTAACCGGCTTTAATTCGAAGTATATTTCTGTGCAAGGAAAAATATAGCAAAAGTACTCTTCGTATAATTCCATAAAATAAGGCGATAAATTAAAAAATTTTTGAATAATATGTTTCTTGAAGAGATGTCTGAATTTGTAGGGAGATTTAAATATCAGCTTGCGGTTTAAAATATAAAAGCTGTAATTATTATAAAATGTCGGCACTTTTCTTTTAAGCTGAGAATCCGGATTGGCATAATAATCAAATGTATATAGCCCGAAAAAACATTTATGTGTTAAATCGGAATAATAATAGGGATTGGAAAAATGCGGAACTTTTATTTTTGCCACACCATCTTTGTTAAGTGTTCTGTGAATTTCCTTTATTAAAAATTCAATGTTTTCAATGTGTTCTAAAGTATGATTTGTAATTAATAAATCAATAGAATTGTCTTCAAAAAATGGCAAACCTTGGTTAATGTTAGCTACAATATCAACCCCGGGCAGTTCAAGTATATCAACCCCAATTGCTCCTTTGGTTTTATACGGACCGCAGCCCAATTCAACTATTTTGATTTTATCCACAGAATTGTTTGTCATTTTACCTCAAATAAAAGTTCGCTGATTATTTTTTCAAGTTTAGTGTAGCATATTTCTCTATCGTATTTTAACTCGGCAAGTTTACGTCCATACTTTCCAAGTTTTTCACACAATTCAGAATCAAAATATAACATTTTCAGATAATTAAACCATTCTTCATCGGTTGCAGCTAAAAATCCGTTTTTGCCATCCTCAACAATTTCTTTATTTATGCCAACCGGACTTGCAATTACAGGGATTCCAGCAGCCATATATAAAAAAAGTTTGTAGCCGCCTTTACCTCTTTCCCATTCGCTATCGGTTAAAGGCATAATTCCTACATTCATTTCTTTGAGAAGCTTTTTTTCATTTTCCGGTGACCAATTAATATATTCTGCCGGAATATCTTCAGGAAGAAAACCTTTTGTTGCTCCGATAAGTTTTACAGAAATGTTAACGTCGTTTTCTTTAAGTTTCTGCAGAGGTTCTTTGATGATTTTCAGAAAATGAGAAGTTGAATGTGAACCAATCCACCCAATAATAAAATTATCAGATGAATAATTTACTTTTATTTCAACATTCTGACAGTCAACAGGTGTTGTAATAACTTCGGATATAGTATTTTGCGTTTTGCAATATTCAGCTAAAACCGGACTTCCGGCAATAACTTTATCGGAATATTTAAGCATTTTCAAGAAGTATTTTCGGTTTGAACTTTTAGAAGAAGTTTCGAAATAAATTGCGTCATCAAAATCGAAAATTAATTTTGCATTTTTAAATTTTATGATTTTCAAAAGATATTCGGGAAGCATCCATCGTTGAATATATACGAGATCATATTTCTGGAAAAGGAGCATAAATATTCTTCTTACCAATCTTATTCTCTTGTCAAGAAAAAACAATAATCGGGATAGTAAATTTTCTTTTCTTTCCCGTGTTCTCGAAAATATCCGGCATTTAATATTTTTATTTTTTTCAATCAGTGGAATATATTGAAACGCTCTGATTCGTGAGCTTGCGTGAGATTCTGGACCAAAAGTTAATATTAATACTTTCTTTTTTTTATTCAAGGTATATTCATTCTAGAAATAAGTAAAAAAATCAATCACTTTAAAAGCAGCATTTTCTTCGAAGTTACAAAATCACCAGCTTGAAGTTTGTAAATATATAAACCGGATGCAAAATTTGCCGCATCAAACTTCACTTCGTAATTTCCTGCGGATTGTTGCCCGTTTACAAGAGTAGCTACTTCCTGACCGAGAAGATTGTAAACTTTTAATTGTACAGACGCTGCATGCAACTTCTCTGAGGTGTTATTGGGTATACTATATTTAATTGTAGTTATCGGATTAAACGGATTCGGGTAATTTTGTGATAAAGAAAATATTGTTGGAGTACTAATTTCAGAAACGCTGACAATAGCTTCAGATTTCAAAATATTATTCTCGGGGTCAATCAATAATCCAACGGGTCTGCTATTTAAAGTAAATGAAAATGATTGATTTTGCTGGTTGTTAAAAACAGTAAAAACCGTATCGCCTGTTTCCGTTTCAAATTTCAAATCAACCGGCATAGTAAAAAATTGCGGATTTGAATTAATACTTTGATTAAGATTTACTGTAACGATATAATTGCTATTTTCTGTCTGCTCAAAAAACATTTCAGCAGAATATGCAGGACAGTTTTCACCGTAAATCCATTGATTGAAAAAATAGTCCAGATTCATTCCGGAAATTCTTTCACAAACAGCCTGAAAATCTTCAGTTACGGCGGTATTGTACTTTAATTCCGGTTCTTCAAGATATGTTTTTAATATTCTAAAAAATACTGAATCGCCTACTACATTCCTCAGCATATGCAATACAACCGAACCTTTTGAATAGCTTCGATTGTTATCAAAAATTTCGCTGATACTGCTAATATTCTGGACGTAAAGAGTGCCAACAGCATATTTAGCATTTTCCATATCAGCAGCTATTTCGCTTTTATATAAATCTTTTCCGTATTTCGTTTCAAAATAAAGAGCTTCGGAATATGTTGCAAAACCTTCATTAAGCCAAATGCTTTGCCAGTCTCTGCAGGTGATTTTATCTCCGAACCATTGGTGTGCCAGTTCGTGAGCAACAATCCATTCTTCGAATGAACCCATTGAAGTGACTGTTTGATGCTCCATTCCTCCATTCCATCCGAATTGGGCGTGACCGTATTTTTCCTGTATGAATGGGTAAATTCCATATAGTTCGGAAAAAATATGAAGCATATTAATTGTTTTATCCAATTCATCGAAGGTATTGGAATTATATGATTCGGGATAAAGATAATGAATAACCGCCATCGAATCAGTTTCAGAATATTTGAAGTGATCTGTATATAATTGATACTGTCCTGCAGCCAAGGAAATTAAATAATGAGCAATCGGATAGCGGCTTTTCCACTTAAAAGTCCGGGTTCCGTTGCCGTTATCAGTATCAGATTCCAAAATTCCGTTAGAAACAACATATAAATCATCGCGGATTGTTACCCAAACGTCAGAAGAATCGGCTTTATCGGCAGGAGTATCTTTGCAGGGAAACCAGTCTATTGCTCCGTAAGGCTCGCTTAAAGTCCACATTGCGTTTTTATCTTCTCTTATGTAAAAACTTCCAAAACCGGTGCCTGATGGGTAGCCGTTATAAAAAATACTGACTGAAAAAGTCTCGCCTATCATTTTTATTTCCGGCAGATTAATTTTAATTCTTGAATCGGAGTGAATGAAACCTAATTTATCATTGCCGCTTTTTATGCTGTCCACATTAAGATTATCGGATAAATCTAAAAAAAAAGATGAAGCATTATCCGATGTAAAAATAAAATCGATTGTTGTAATTCCGTCAACGAAACCTGAATCTATATCAATTCTTAAATTGAGCTTATAATAGGTTATATCAATTTTTGTATCGCCGGGATAAACTGATTCTTTTAATGTGCCCGATACAAAAGATTCCTTAAATTCTGAAATTTGAGCACTTAATAAGTTAACGATAATTAAAAATTGAAAAAAATGATAAAACTTATTCATACAATGATTTATAAAATTTACTGAAAAATACAAAATTATGGAAATAAAAAAACCCGCAAAATGCGGGTTTTTTTATTATAATTATTTTAATGGTTTTTAACCCATAAAGAAGCTTAATAAAATACCGGCAGCAACAGCACTTCCTATAACACCTGAAACGTTTGGTGCCATAGCATGCATAAGAAGGTGGTTAGTTTTGTCGTATTCTAATCCGATAATTTGCGAAACGCGGGCACTATCTGGTACAGCCGAAACTCCAGAATTACCAATTAAAGGATTAATTTTATTGCCTTCTTTAAGGAATAGGTTCATAAATTTAGCAAAAATTACTCCGCCAAAAGTTGCAATAACAAATGAAAATGCTCCAAGAGCAAAAATACCTACTGATTCTGGTTTAAGAAAAGTATCAGCTTGGGTTGAAGCACCCACTGTAACACCAATCAGTATAGTAACAATATCAATTAATGCTCCTTTTGCAGTATCGGCAAGTCTTTTTGTTACACCGCTTTCCTTCAAAATATTCCCAAAGAAAAGCATACCTAGCAATGGCATACCGCTGGGAACAATAAGAGTTGTAAATAAAAGTCCTATTATCGGGAAAAGAATTTTTTCTGTTTTCGAGACGGAACGCGGCGGTTTCATTCTTATAACTCTTTCCTTGGAAGTTGTTAAAAGCTTCATAATAGGAGGTTGAATAACCGGGACAAGAGCCATATAAGAATATGCCGAAACAGCAATTGCTCCCATAAGTTCAGGTGCTAATTTAGAAGATAAGAAAATAGCAGTAGGACCGTCAGCTCCTCCAATAATTCCAATTGCAGCGGCTTGTTGCGGAGAAAAACCTAAAAACAAAGCTGTTGAATAAGCCGCAAATATCCCAAGCTGAGCAGCAGCGCCTAATAGCATAAGTTTAGGGTTTGATAAAAGCGCTGAAAAATCAGTCATTGCTCCTATTCCTAAAAATATAAGAGGCGGGTATATTCCTTTAAGAACTCCGAAATACAAATAATTCATTACGCTGCCTTGTTCGTAGATACCAACTTGCAGATTAGCTCCTTGAAGAAATGGCACGTTTCCGATAAGTATACCAAAACCTATAGGAACAAGAAGCATCGGTTCATAGTCTTTAACTATAGCAAGATATAAAAACACTAAACCGATTATAATCATTATAAGATGCGGCCATGTAAAATTAGGGAATGATGTATACTGCCAAAACTGCTGAATGCCTTCAGTAATAAAATTAAATAATTGATCCATAATTAAGCTCCGATCTCTATTAATACGTCTCCTTCAAGAACGGACTCGCCTTGTTTAACTTTAATAGCTTTAATCACGCCGCTTTTATCAGCATTTATATTATTTTCCATTTTCATTGCTTCAAGCAGAATCAGTTTATCTCCGATTTTTACTGTATCGCCTTCTCTGACAAAAACACCTAATATCACTCCTGGCAATGGAGACTTTACTAATCCAGCGCCTTTTTTCTCAGAAGGAGCACTTGTTTTTTGCTGCGATTTATCAGATTCTGTTGTTGGAACAGCTACTGGTCTTATAAGCTTTGGTGTTTTAGTCTGAGTGATTTTTTTATCGACTTCCACTTTAAAAACTGAACCGTTCACTTCAATTTCGGCAATGTTCTCTTCAACGTTAAGAACATTAACTTCGTATTTATTACCTTGTATTGTAAACTTAAAATTTTTCATAACTTTTTCCTGTTATCTTGGGTATTGTCTTAAACCGTAGATTTTCGAACTCCACGGTGAATATGTTCTTGAAATTTTGTTAATTGTCAGTACTTCACTTTCTTTATCGTGAGCTTCAGCATTTAGCATATAGATAGCTAATGCAATTGCAGCATTAACTTCTGAAGAAATTGCAGGGTTTTCTTGAATTTCACTAGATTTACCTTCTTTGCGAAGAGATCTGTTAACATTAATCTGCAATATCTTTGCTAAATTTAAAAATATCAAATAAAGAAAAACAAGGGCTGCAAATACAACAGATATTCCAATAATTGCCATTCCAACGCCATACGGATCTATTGTTTCAAATTCGTGGGCATTTTTTTCTACAATATCATGTACTATATCAGCAGTTTGCTGCAATAAAGCTAAATTCATTTCTCCTCCTTATAATGGTATGTTTGAATGTTTTTTAGGAGGATTGGTATCTTTCTTTGTTACAAGCATCTGTAAAGCGCGTATCACGCGGAACCGAGTATTACGAGGTTCAATAACATCATCGATGTAACCGTATTTAGCAGCAACGTAAGGATTAGCGAATTTATTCCTGTATTCTTCTTCTTTTTCGTTGATGAATTTAACACGTTCTTCGTCGCTGGTTATTTCGCTTAATTCTTTTGCATGAAGAACTTCAATTGCGCCTTTAGGACCCATAACAGCAATTTCGGCTCCAGGCCAAGCGTAATTTATATCTCCGCGAAGATGTTTTGAACTCATCACATCGTAAGCGCCGCCATAAGCTTTACGTAAGATAATAGTAATTTTAGGAACTGTTGCTTCACCGTAGGCAAATAAAATTTTTGCGCCATGAATAATAATCCCGCCGTATTCCTGTGCAGTACCCGGTAAAAATCCAGGAACGTCTACAAGTGTTACTATCGGAATGTTGAAAGCATCGCAGAATCTTACAAAACGGGCGCCTTTACGTGATGCATTTATATCAAGCACTCCGGCAAGATAATTTGGCTGATTAGCTACAATACCAACAGACTGTCCGTTAAATCTTGCAAATCCAGTAACAATATTTGGTGCATAATATCTTTGTACTTCCACAAATTCATTTTCATCTACAATTGCGTGAATAACATCTTTAACATCATAAGGTTTATTCGGATTATCGGGGACGATATGATTTAACGATTCTTCTAATCTGTCAATTGGGTCGTCGCAATGTGCCAATGGCGGATCTTCTAGATTATTTTGAGGAAGATAGCTTAAAACTTTTCTGATAAGCATAATCCCTTCTTCTTCATTATCAGCAGCAAAGTGGGCTACACCAGATTTTGTAGTGTGGACACTTGCTCCGCCAAGATCTTCAGTAGATACTTCTTCACCTGTTACAGTTTTTACTACTTTTGGTCCGGTAACAAACATATAGCTTGTTTCTTTTGTCATTATCGTAAAATCAGTTAAAGCAGGCGAATAAACAGCACCGCCGGCGCAAGGTCCGAAGATGGCAGAAATTTGAGGAATTACACCTGAAGCCATAATATTTCTCTGAAAAATATCTGCATAACCGCCAAGACTTTTAACGCCTTCCTGAATACGTGCACCGCCGGAATCATTAATTCCGATAACTGGTGCCCCAACTTTCATAGCTTTATCCATAACTTTGCAAATCTTTTGAGCATACATTTCCGAAAGGCTTCCACCGAAAATTGTAAAATCCTGCGAAAATACATATACCAGTCTGCCGTCAATTGTTCCGTAACCTGTTACAACACCGTCAGATAAATAGTCCTGTCCTTTCAAACCAAAGTCGATACATCTGTGCGAAACAAACATATCAAATTCTTCAAAACTTCCCTCGTCAAGTAAAAGTTCAATTCTTTCACGGGCAGTAAGTTTCCCTTTTTGATGCTGCGATGCAATACGTTTTTCTCCGCCACCAAGTTTGGCGCGTTCACGCATTTGCATCAACTCTTTAATTTTTTCTTCAATTGCCATAATTTATTTCCTATTATTTGTAAATTTCAGTGGATTTTATTCTTCGCAAAGTTCTGTTAATACGCCGTTTGTCGATTTTGGATGCAGGAATGCAATGTTCAAACCTTCAGCACCTTTACGCGGCTGCTGGTCAATTAATCTTACTCCTTTGCTTTCAACTGTTTTTAATGCTTCGGGCAGGTTTTTAACAGCAAAAGCAAGGTGATGTATTCCTTCGCCTTTTTTCTCGATAAATTTTCCAACAGGTCCTTCAGGATCAGTCGACTCGAGCAATTCAATTTTTGTCTGTCCGACTTTAAAAAATGCTGTTCTCACCTTTTGATCTTTAACTTCTTCGATAGCATAGCATTTCAAACCGAGTGCATCTTCATAAAATTTAATAGAAACTTCTAAATTTGAAACCGCAATTCCAATGTGTTCAATATGTGTTAATTCCATAAAAATTCCTTTATTTTTAATAATCGCGCAATTATTGCAATAATTATGCCTAAAAATCAATTTGGTAAATATAAGTAAATTAATACTTATTTCTTAGTTTCTCATCTAATGGAATGCTATTATTTTTATTATAACTTGCAAATTGTTAAAGATATTTCTCAAAAATTAGAATTAAAAATAAGAATTTTAATTTTATCTCTTGACATTATAAAAATTGTAATGTAATTTTGGAGCTCAAATTGATAATTTATTCCGCGATAGCTCAATGGTAGAGCATTCGGCTGTTAACCGAAGGGTTGTAGGTTCGAGCCCTACTCGCGGAGCCAAAATCCTGATGAAATATCGGGATTTTTTGTTTTAAATACCTGGAGGTTAATTTGTTTTGTACATATGTTCTGTATTCAGAAAAGTATGACAGAATATATGTAGGACAAACAGAAGATTTAACACTTCGAATAGAAAGACATAATGCAGGAAGGGTTAAGTCTACTAAACCGTATATTCCGTGGAAACTAATTTATTCCGAAAACTTCATAACAAGAAGTGATTCTATAAAAAGAGAATCCGAATTAAAGTCTCATCAGGGAAGGGATTTCATTAGAAATTTAATATTGTCGAAAGGTTAACCGAAGGGTTGTCCGGCAACTGCCGGACTCGCGGAGCCAAAATCCTGATGAAATATCGGGATTTTTTGTTTTAAATACCTG
>CAYTFZ010000039.1:0-21576 GCA_964437215.1 uncultured Melioribacteraceae bacterium
AGTACACAGAATTGTTAGAATTATTGGGCACTCGAAAACCGCTTTAATGCAGTTTGCAAAAAATATCCCGCAAAACGAAAATTTAGCTATTAAGTATTTCCTAACTTTAAATAAAATTGAAATCTTTCTAAATGAATCCTGAGAAGCTGAAAATATCAAAAATTTATATATTTATTGTTTTATAGGGAATTTGAAATTGTTATATTGTATTAAATAGATAAAATTATTGTGAGGAAAATATGCATAAAGAAAGTATTGTATTATTAAATAATGCTGTTGCCGACGAGCTTGCAGCAGTTCATCAGTATATGTATTTCCATTTTCATTGCGACGATCAGGGTTACGACCTTCTGGCAAATTTATTCAAAAGAACGGCAATTGCAGAAATGCTGCATATCGAAAGACTTGCCGATAGAATTCTTTTTCTTAAAGGTGAAGTAGAGATGAAAGCTTCATCCGAAGTGAAAAAACTTCACGATGTAAACGAAATGCTTAAAATGGCAGCAAAAATGGAAGAGGACAGCGCCAGAGATTACAACAAAATGGCTAACCAGTGTTCTGCCAATGCCGATTCGGTTTCAAAGCAATTGTTCGAAAGTCTGGTTGTTGATGAAGAAACACACTTCAATCAATACGATACTGAGTTGGATAATCTTAAAAAATTTGGCGACAACTATCTGGCGCTTCAGTCAATCGAAAGAAGCAAGGGCTTAAATACTGCTCCGGCAGGAACTATGTAATTTTCTATGCGGAATACTCCGGTATTCCGTTTCCTTTTTTTTTAAGGGTTGAGGGATAAACAATGAAATTGTTAAAGGTATTTCTTTTATTATTTTTTATTCAAACCATTCCGGCAAAAAACAGACACACTCTTTTTACAAACTTATTAAAAGATAATATTGTAAACGGCAGAATAAAATACGAGCATTTAAAAAATGACGAGCGGCTGGAAAAATATTTACTTTATCTCGAAAAAACAGATCCATCTAAATTTCAAAGCAAGGAAGAAAAATTGGCATTTTACATAAATGCATATAATGCCTATTCTTTAAAAGTTTTGTCTGAAAATTATCAAGTTGAAAGCATAAACGATCTTCATTTTGGCGGATTGATACTCGGTTCGGTTCTTAAAACAACAGTATGGGATAAAGACTTTGTGAAGATAAATAATAAAACTATAACGCTTAATTATTTAAGGAATGAAATAATTGTATACAGATTTAAAGATGTCCGTGCTGTTTTTGCACTCTTTAACGGGGCAAAAGGATCTCCGGAGCTGCTAAATGAGGCATACGAAGGAAGTAAATTAAATATGCAGTTCGATAAACAGATTAACAATTTTCTGAGCGATAAAACCAAAAATAAATTTGATACAAAAAATAAAACGGCATTTCTGTCGGAATTATTTAAATGGCATTTTAACGATTTCGGCGGAACCCGCAGAAGTATTTTCGAATTTTTATCTCTTTATCTGGAAGAAAAAATTAAAAAAAAGATATTTAAAGAAACAGACAGCTGGAAAATTAAATATATTTCATTCGATTGGGATTTGAAAAAATAAATTTTCAGAAAGTATAGTTTGTTTTTAGCAATATCGGGAAGAAAATACAATGGCGGCATTTTTCAAAAAATCACGGGAAATAATTTTCAATTTTTCTTAATTTAATTAAACTCTATATTTTTCTATAAAATTATTATCAGAGGAATTAAAATGAAACATATAAGATTTTGTATAGTGCTTTTTTCAGCTTTCTTGCTGTTCCTAAATTCCTGCAGCACCGTGCCGATAACAGGCAGAAGCCAGCTTAATATTATTCCAGCATCGCAAATGCTTTCGATGAGTTTTTCGCAGTACGACGATTTTTTGAAGACAAATAAGTTAAGCGGTAATAAAGAGCAGACTGCTATGATTAAACGAGTCGGCTTAAAAATACAGAAAGCAGTTGAGAAATATTTTGCCGATCATAATATGTCTTCATCACTGCAGGGCTATAATTGGGAATTTAATCTTGTTGAAAGCGATGAAGCAAATGCCTGGTGCATGCCCGGCGGTAAAGTAGTTTTTTATACAGGAATTTTACCGTTAACTCAAACTGAAACAGGCGTTGCAGTAGTAATGGGACACGAAATTGCACACGCTGTTGCCGAGCACGGAAGCGAAAGAATGAGCCAGCAGATGCTAACGCAATTAGGTGCAGTAGCTTTATCCGAAGCGCTTCAGTCCAATTCCGAACAAACTCAGCAGATAGCTATGACAGCTTTCGGACTGGGAGCGCAATTTGGTGTAATACTCCCTTTTAGTAGAAAGCACGAAAGCGAAGCTGATCATTTAGGGCTGATTTTTATGGCAATGGCCGGATATAATCCGAGGGAAGCTGTATCATTTTGGAAGCGTATGGCTGCAAACAGCGGCGGTCAGGCGCCTCCTGAATTTATGAGTACTCATCCAAGTGACGCAACAAGAATAGCTGATATAGAAAGACTTTTACCCGAAGCATTGAATTATTACACAGGGAAATAAGGGTAACGATTTTTATTATGAGAATATAAAAGCCTGGTCCCTTATAGGAATCGGGCTTTTTTTTAAAGAAGTTTAATCTCATTAATTATATGGTCTTTCGAAGTCAGTTCAGTAATCTTTTGTATTTTATTCTTGTCTCTCGATTTCCGGGCGATTTCGGCAAGAAGTTTTAGCTGAACTTCGTTTTGATTTTTTGGTGTGAGAAGAAAATAGATAAGCATCGCTTTTTGGTTGTCGGAAGCTTCAAAGTCAATTCCATTTTTACATATTCCAATAAGAATTACTGGATTATTAATATCCATTCTTGCATGAGGGATTGCAACAAAACTTCCAATTCCTGTAGGAAAGGATTTTTCTCTCGCAGTAATTCCTTCAATTATTTCGTTAAAGTTCAAATTGTATTTTTCTGATGCAATTATTGCAAGCTCTTTAAGTAATTCTGTTTTGTTCTCAGCTTCCGAAAAAACAATTATATCGGCGGAAAGAAGATCATCTAAAGTCTCTTTTTTACGTTTCTTTATCATATAGCTCATTAATGGGGCGCTAAAAAAAGAAGTAACTAAGGCTAAAATAACGAGCGCTACATATAATTTTTCGTTGATTAATCCAAACTGAAGTGCAAGTAAACCAAGTATTATTCCCATAGTTCCTGTTGAATTCAATCCAAAACCGATAAGTATAGACGAATTTTTATCTAAACCACTCAATATTGCACCGTATGCACAGCCTATAAATTTGCCGGCAAATGCAATAATTAAGATGGAAACAACAAGAAGAAAATCGAAATGTGCAATAAAATTTATGCGTAAACCTATTGAAACAAAGAAAAGAGGAGCAAACAGATTTGTAACAAACTGATGTATCATTTCGCGTGTTTCTTCTTTAAGATGAGCAGAATCTCCGATAACAATTCCCATTATAAAAGCCCCGAAAATTGCATGAATGCCAATCCATTCGGTAAAAGCCGCAGCCGAAAAACCAAGTATAAAAATGAAATTCAGTATTCCGCCGGGAAACGAAAATTTTCGCTGAACAACTGGAATTGCTTTGTTAATAATGCGTCTTACAACAAAAAGCATCAGAACTATAAAAATAAGAATAATAAAAATCTTTATTTCAGGACTAAAATCACTTGTCTTTACTCCAAGGAAACCAAGCAATATTGAAAAACCTATCCACCCTATTAAATCGTTGAATATTGCAGAAGTAATTATTATTTGTCCGATTGAAGTCTTTAGAATTTTAAGGTCCATTAAGGTACGTGCAATAATAGGAAGGGCGGAAATAGAAATAGCAATTCCAAGAAATATTGAAAAAATAAATTGGCTTTTTTCATTTCCAACACCTAAATCATAAAAAACAAAATATGCAAAAGGGAAAGAAATTACAAATGGCATAATTATACCTAAGAAACTTGTATAAACAGCCGATTTGCTCTGATGGAATACAACTGTTAGGTCAACCTCCATTCCCGAAACAAGCAGAAGCATTACAACTGCAATTGTTGTTAAGCCGTCCATTGCTACGGATATTTGCGGGAATTTTATAAAAAGAGAATCGTAAACTTCGGGGAACAATCCGCCCAATACGGTAGGACCTAAAATAATTCCTGCAAGAATTTCGCCGATAACGGATGCCTGTTTGAATCTGCTGAAAATTTCACCGGTTAAGCGGGCAAAAAGAAGCAGTACAGAAATTCCTATTAAAAATAATGTTATTTGTTCAGCAGAAAGATGCATTATTATTTCTTATAAATTAATAAATTACTTGGCAGATGCTCGAAAGTATATTCAAGATCGTGGCTGAATACGCGGTCGAGAAATTTAAATTTACGGTGGGGAGCTGGAACAAGATAAAGATCGGCATCTGTTTCGCGCACAAAATTGGTAGATTCCCAGCCTTCTTTTCCGTAAAGGGCAATATGCTTGATATTGCTGCCTTTTATATTCAGTTCGCTTGCATAAATTTTTAGTTTTTCTTCTTCTTCCTGCTGATATTGTTCGCGGGCTTTTTCAGTATCGTCAGCAGATCCGGAATCCCATATTGTTATTGCGAGTCCGGGTACGTAAAAATCGCGGAGCAGAGTAAGTGAATTGCTTTTTTCCAATTTAGAAATTTCGTAAGCTTTTTTTACAACATTATCTCCGTTTTCAGTATAATCAACAAGAGCAACAATATTTTTGAAAACAGTTGTTTCAGGTTTCGGTTCGGTTAATATGAGCACCGAACATTTGCTTTCGCGCATAATTTTACGGGCAATAGAGCCGAGATAAAATTTTACGAAAGATTCTTTTTCTACAGCTCCGGCAACAAGCAGATCTGCCCCCTCTTTTTCGCATTCCGAAATTATAACTTTTGCAGGATCTCCGGTTCCCCATTTAATTAGGGTATCGAAGCTGAATCCTTCTTCCGAAATTATTTTCCGCAATCTGTTTTCAGAATCTTCAGTCCTTTCTCCGGCATGGATAAAAATAACAGAAGAATTGAAGATTGAAGCAAGCCGCTTTGTTTCGGCTAACAAAGCCCTGCAATAAGGCGAAAAAGTGATTGCAAGTGCAATTTTGCTGAATACTGGTTTCATATATCAGTTATTTTTCCTTTTGCTGAAATTTATTTTGCAAGATAATAAGGATTGTTTAAAAAAGCATGAAAAATAAAGCGGGGTATGATAATAAAACAACTGTGCGAAAAGAAAATGCGAAAAATCAGCTGCCGAATTCTTTATTTATTATTTCTTCATCAACAAAATCAAGATAATCGTTAAAATCGATTCCGGTAAGAATGAAATATTTAGTAAGCAGTTTTTTAATTACGGCAATAAGATCTGCTGAATCCCAGGGTTTTTCTACGTAATAATTTATTTCAGCTTCATTTATTGCAACAATTGCATCCTGCTGGGTTGCCAAACCTGTTAAAAGAATTTTCCGCGTTTTATTGAATCTTGCATCGTTGTTAACTTCAATCATAAAATCAATTCCGCTTTGTCCGGGCATAACGTGATCGCAAATAATAAGCGCAACACGCCCGCCTTTGTTGTCAATTTCTTCCAAAGCTTCTTTTGCGGAAGCGGCAGAATCGCATTCTGTTACCGAAAAATGTGTCTCGAATATTTCAAGATCTTTTACAAGTGCGCCCAAAACTTCTTTCTGGTCTTCAACGCAAATAATGTTAAGATTTCTCATTCAAATCTCCGCAAGGTATTGAAATTACAAATCCGGTTTCTCCCGGTTCGCTATGGACGTTTATTGTTCCGTTATAGGATTTAACAAGTCTTTCAACAATTGTAAGTCCTATTCCCAAACCGAATGAAAGTCCTGATACTTTTGTTGTAACATTTGGCTGGAATATGCGGGGCAAAATATCGGGCGGTATTCCAGGTCCGTTATCTTTTACTGTAACAACAATTTTATTCGGTGTAAAATTACTAAAAATTTCTATTAATGGGTTAATAGTATTTGCGTGAATAAGACTTTCGCTGGCATTTTTTATAAGATTGCTGAAAATCTGAACAAATTCTCCGGTATTTCCTTCAATCTGGGGCAGTTTTCCGAGGTGCAGTTCAAGCTGAACGCCGTGCAGATTGCTTTTAAGAAGAATGAGAGATTCGTTAAGAGTTTCGTTGATATTTACAATTTCCTTGCGCGATGCCTGCTGAGCGCCAAGCTGTTTTACAGATTTCACGATATGTGAAGAATGATAAGCGGCAGTCCGCATATCGTTAAAAGCCGTGCCTGCTTCAATTATCTGAATGCTTTCTTCAATTTCGGACAGAGAAAAATTATTAATAAAATCCGATGTTTCGGCATCAAATCCGGAACGCGCAAGTTTTTTTGCAATGTTGTCGGGTAAATTGTACCGCACGGATATTTCTTCGGCGGTTTTACGCACCAGGCTGCTGCTTGTTACTCTTCCTTCTTTTAATCCTTTAAGAAAAAGGTGATGTTTTTGCGGCAGATATTGTAGTATAAATTTTTCAAAAATATCTTCCATCCATTCGGAATTTATTTTCAGTACAGTAATTGAATTATTTAATTCGTGCGCAATGCTTGCCGCCATTTGTCCCAGCGAAGCCATTTTTTCCGTATGAATCAATTCTTTAAGCGTTTGCTCTTTCCCGATATAAATTTTGTGAGAAAGCTGCTGACGGTAGTGTAATTCTCCAAGAATTACAGGCATAAATTCATATAAAAAATCGCGGTTTTCAAGATTATCAATTAAAGGGTGATCTTTATCGATATAAGCAAGCAACGTGTCTTCATTTGCGCTGTATGTAAGAGACGAAGTATAAAATCCCGAAAAGAAACTGTAAACTCCAATGAACATTCCCTTTTTAATTGTAAGCAGTTCAAATTTTGAGGAATCGGGATCTACAATGTAGCCGCTCATAGAACCTTCGAGCACAAGATATAATCGCTGACTGTTTTCGTCCTGCCTTAAAAGAACATCATCTTTTTTAATTTTAATGCGTCTGGAAGGATCATCGAAATATTTATCGATTAAAAATTGTATGTTTATATTTTGAAAAAAGCGATCCATAAAATAGATTTAATAATTATTGTAAAGATAACCATAAAAAGTTTTGTATTAGAAGCTTTTATTTCCCGAATATTCAATGTCGGCTTGAAAAACCGGTTTACCGGATAAGCTGTTAGCCGCTTCGATAAAAGTGCGGTTATCTCCGGGACAAGGGAAGATTGAAAAATCAAGAATATCTTTTTCGAAACTTTCGGATAAAAAACTGGCAGAAATGCTTCTAACCGAATTCGTTTTATAAAAACTGCTGTCAAAACAATCCGATGCAAATTCGATATACTTAGAGTTGTTTGTATGATTATTAAGATCAATATCCGAATAATTTAATTTTCGGGAATACGAAAAAACTTTTTCCCCGGGAAAAGAAAATTTGCCGGGTAAATCATCCAGCCCCGAATCTTTATCCAAATAGGTTATTTCTTTCGGAAGACTTTTCAATTCGCATATTTTTTTTGTGTTTGTGTTAATAAGTAACCAGGCTGTGGTTGCGCGACAGATAATATTTCCAACTGGATCCGTCATTATAAAATCGCGTATGGAAAATAATTTAAACTGTTGTTTAGGCCACGTCTTAATTTTTATTTCATTTCCATAACCGGGATATTTTTCAATTTTTATTTTTGCCCAGCGTAAAATCCAGGCAAGATTGTTATTTCTTAAATCGGAAAACCCGAGTCCCATATTTTCGGCGTGAGAAGATGCGGCATCCTGCATATAATTAAAAAATGTACTCAGTTTTACTTTATTTGCAAAATCCGCTTCATAAGTTGTGACGAATCTTTTCTCTTCATAATATTTCTGCATTATGTATCCGGAATCAATTGAAAAATTTTCCTGAAAAAATAACAATTCTGCGGGAAATATTTTTATTTATTTGTTTAAATAACCTTTATTTTTTATTTTTCAATCGTTTGCATATGAAACAAATAACAATTAAACATATAGCTGCGGATTTAAATCTTTCGGTATCAACGGTATCCAGAGCTTTAAGCGATTACCCGAATTTAAGTCAGGCAACAAAGGATCTGGTAAAAAGTAAAGCAAAAGAGCTTGGATACCGTCCCAACATTATTGCGCGCAGTTTAAAATGCAGCACATCCGATCAAATTGGAATTATTGTTCCCGAAATAAGGCATATATTTTTTGCAGGCGCTATTCACGGAATTGAAGAAGTAGCTTACAAGAAAGGATTTACAACAATTATTGCACAATCGAACGAAGAAGTTGAAAGGGAAGAAATTAATCTTAATTCGATGTATCTTCATCGCGTAAGCGGAATAATTGCTTCAATATCGCAGACTTCAACTTCAAGCGAACATTTTAAAAAATTAATTGACCGTGGTGTAAATATTGTTTTTTTTGACAGGGATTTTGAGGATTTAAATGTTCCTAAAGTAAAGATTGATGATTTTGCTGCAGCGTATAAAATGACAAAATTTATGCTTTCCCGAGGATTTAAAAAAGTTATTCATTTTGGCGGACCTTTGCATCTTTCAATTTGCCGCTTAAGAAGAAACGGTTACGAACAGGCAATGACAGAAGCAGGTTTGGAAAAAGAAATTTTAGTTTACGAAAGCGGGATGCTTGAATCGGACGGGTATTTGCTTGCCGAAAGGATGATAAAAGACGGAATAAAAGAAGGGGCTGTTCTTGCTGTAAACGATCCGGTTGCTGTTGGAGCGCTCAGAAGATTTAAGGAATTTAATATAGATATTCCGGGTAAAGTAGGTGTGGCAGGGTTTTCCAATAATCCCATTACCGAAATGATTACTCCCCGGCTTACAACTATTGAGCAGCCTTTTTTAGAAATGGGAAGAACAGCTGCCGAGTTGCTTATTGAAATTATTAAAGATCCTTCCAAAAAGGGAAATCCTAAAACAGTAATTTTAGATACAAAGATGATAATAAGAGATACGGTATAAATATAGATTATGAAATTAGCAGATTGCAGTCACAGAAGAAAGAATATTTTAACAGGAGAATGGGTGCTTGTATCTCCTCACAGAACAAAAAGACCCTGGCAGGGAAAGCAGGAAACGGTTCCAAAATCATCGGAGCCGGAATATTTGGATGATTGTTACTTGTGCCCCGGAAATTTAAGAGCCGGAGGAATGCAAAATCCTGAATATGATTCTGTGTTTGTATTTGTTAACGATTTCAGCGCTCTGCAAAATGAGATTGAACCATTTGAATATAATGAAAAGGGACTTTTAGAAGCAAAATCGGAAAGAGGAATTTGCAAAGTTATCTGTTTTTCGCCAAAGCATAATTTAACTTTAGCGGAAATGGAAATTAAAGATATTGAAACAGTTATAAAAACCTGGAAGAAGGAATACAAAGACTTAGGGCAAAAACCTTCAGTCAATTACGTTCAGATATTCGAAAATAAAGGGGCAATAATGGGGTGCAGCAATCCTCATCCTCATGGTCAGATATGGGCGCAGGAATCTATACCTAACGAAATTATAAAAGAATGTACTGCTCAAAAAGAATATTTTCTGAAAAACGGAAGGACGCTTTTAAGTGATTATATTAAAATTGAGAAGCAGAAAAACGAGCGTATTGTTTTCGAAAATGAAAGTTACGTTTTGTTAGTTCCCTTTTGGGCAGTCTGGCCTTTTGAAGTAATGATAATTTCAAAAAGAGAAATACAAAATATTTTGCAGTTTACCGATAAAGAAAACAGAGATTTTGCAGAAATAATTAAAGTTGCAGCAATAAAATATGATAACATTTTTAATGTATCATTCCCTTATTCTGCAGGAATGCATCAAGCTCCTACAGACGGAAATGATTATCCCGAATGGCATTTTCATATGCATTTTTATCCTCCTCTTTTGCGCTCGGCAAGCATTAAAAAATTTATGGTAGGATACGAAATGTTAGCTGAGCCTCAGCGCGATATAACGCCCGAAAAAACTGCTTTATTTTTGAAACAGATTGATAATATCCACTACAAATTGAAATAATTTATAATAACAGGAAAGAATGGAAAAAGAATATTCTATTAGTGAAATTTATGGGAATGATAAATCTGCAATTATAACCCAGAAAATCCGTTACGAAAAATTAAAAAATAAATTCAGCGAGGTTTTTGGATATAAACCGTACGAATTTTTCAGTTCTCCCGGCAGGACTGAAATTAGCGGAAACCATACCGACCACAACAGAGGGAAGGTTATTGCGGCAAGTATAAATCTGGACTCGATTGCTGCAGCTGCAAAACACAATGAGCACATAAAAATATTTTCCGATGGATATGAGTCTCCGTTTGAGGTAGATTTAAATAAGCTGGAAATATGTAAAAGCGAATCCGGAACAACTACTGCATTAATCCGGGGTATTGCCGCTGGATTTAAACAAAAAGGTTACAAGATAGGTGGTTTTGAAGCTTTTATTACAAGCGATGTTTTACAAGGTTCAGGATTAAGTTCGTCTGCATCAGTAGAAGTGCTGATTGGTACAATTTTAAACCATTTTTATAATAATGCTGAAATTTTGCCGGAAGAAATTGCAAAAATCAGCCAGTTTTCGGAAAATAAGTATTTTATGAAACCCTGCGGATTAATGGACCAAATGGCTTGCGCCGTTGGCGGGATTATTGGAATTGATTTCAAGGAAACTGAAAGTCCGATTGTTGAAAAAATAAATTTCGAGTTTTCGCGGGAAAACTATTCGCTGATTATTGTTCATACAGGCGGTTCACATTTTAATCTTACAGAAGAATATGCCTCAATACCCGAAGAAATGTTTTCTGTAGCTGCTCATTTAGGCAGAGATGTCTGCCGCGAAATTAATTTTCAAACATATCTTGAAAATATTACAGAATTGCGAAATAAAGTGAGCGATAGGGCGCTTTTACGGGCATTGCACTTTTTCAAAGAAAACAACAGAGTTGAAAAGCAAATTGAAGCATTAAAAAATAGTGATTTCCCCTTATTTCTTAAATACGTTAAGGAATCAGGTAATTCGTCATTTAAATGGCTTCAGAACATATATTCATCATCAAATGTATCCTGCCAGAATATTACACTTGCATTGGCAATGACAGAAGAGTTTATCGAAATAAATGGTGCAGGCGCCTGCCGCATTCATGGCGGAGGATTTGAAGGTACTATTCAGGTTTTTATACCAAAGATAAATGTTAAGGATTATCAAAAATTTATTACTGGATTATTCAGCGATTTTAAAATTTATGAATTATCTATAAGAGCAATGGGAGCAGTAAAAGTAACCGGCATATAGAAAAAATATAATTATCGGATTACAAATAAATAATCATTAAATTTTTCCGGAGATATAATGAATTTCAGTACAATTGATTATCTTGTTTTTCTTGGATACATTCTGGGGATAGTTACTTTAGGCTTGTATGTTTCGAGGAGTAAAAAGGGACACGAAACAAATTCGCAGGATTATTTTTTGGCAGGGAAAACTTTACCTTGGTGGGCAATCGGGTCATCCTTGATTGCAGCAAATATTTCTGCCGAACAGTTTATTGGGATGTCGGGTTCAGGTTTTGCTATCGGACTTGCGATTGCCTCTTACGAATGGATGTCGGCAATTACTTTAATAATTGTCGGTAAATTTTTCCTACCCATTTTTATAGAAAAAAAACTTTACACAATCCCTGAATTTATCGAACAAAGATTCAGCACGAATCTTAAAACTATTTTAGCTGTTTTTTGGGTAGCGTTGTTTGTTTTTGTAAATCTTACTTCTGTAATGTTTCTTGGCGGAAAAGCTATCGATACAATTATTGGGAATGGTGATGGAAGTTTGATTATGTACGCAATAACAGGACTTGTAATAATTACGGCAGCATATTCACTTTACGGCGGACTTGCAGCTGTAGCATGGACAGATGTTGTTCAGGTAGTACTTCTAATAATTGGCGGGCTTGTAACTACATTTATCGCTTTGGATTATGTTACTCCTGAAGGCGGCGTGATGAACGGATTTTCTCATATTTTTAATGTTGCCGATGAAAAATTTCATATGATTTTATCCCGCGATAATCCTGAATTTTTTAACTTGCCTGGCATCGCTGTATTAATTGGCGGACTTTGGGTTGCAAATCTTTATTATTGGGGTTTTAACCAGTATATAATTCAACGCACTTTAGCTGCAAAATCATTAAAAGAGTCTCAAAGAGGAATTGCTTTTGCTGCTTTTCTTAAAATGATAATCCCATTAATTGTTGTAATACCGGGCATTGTTGCTTACGTTTTATATACTCAGCCCGAAGGAACAAATATAATTGCCGGAGTTAAAGATGCTTTTGCAAAACCAGATGGTGGAATAAATTTCGATAAATCTTATCCCTGGCTGATCAGTGTTTTTGTTCCAGTAGGGTTTAAAGGATTAGTTTTAGCAGCGCTTACGGCTGCAATAGTTTCTTCATTAGGTTCAATGGTAAATTCAACTTCAACAATATTTACAATGGATATTTATAAGCCTTATTTAAATAAAACCGCGAGCGAGAAAAATTTGGTTAAAACAGGTAGAATAGTTGCAACTTCAGCTTTAGTTATTGCCGCATTTCTCGCTCCGTTTTTAGGAAATATTCCTCAAATGTTTCAATATATTCAGGAATATACCGGGTTGGTAAGTCCTGGAGTATTGGCTGTGTTTTTGCTCGGGCTTTTCTGGAAAAAAACTACAAACAAGGCAGCAATTGTGGGAATTCTCAGTTCAATTCTTGTGGCATTTCTGCTTAAATTGCCGGCGGTTAATTTACCTTGGATGGATCAGATGATGTACACTTGCTTAATTACAATGGTAATTATTGCCGGAGTAAGCATGGTAACTTCCGAAAATGTTGATGACCCGAAAGCTATTCAGCTTACTTCAACTTTATTCAAAACGGATTCTGTATTTAATATATCTGCTTATATAATTCTTGTAATTCTTGCAGTATTGTATTCGGTTTTCTGGTAATTATTTCTCAATAAAAGGCAGGATTAAGTGCAATCCTGCTTTTTAATATTTAAAATTTATCATTCAAATAATTCTTTATTTAAAGTAAAATTATTATTTTGTTCCCTTAAATATTGAGTAATATCATATATTTTCGGGGGAAGTATGGATTTGCAATTTTACAAAGAAAGCATCACTCCTATATTTGAATTTTTACAAACTTTATCCAAAGAGCAAATTGAATATAAACCCGCAAAAGATAAGTGGTCTGTTCACGAAATCATTATCCATCTTGCAGATGTAGAAGTTCAGGCTCACTGCCGAATCCGGTCCATATTAGCAAATAAAAACAAAAGTTTAATTAATAATGATGAAATGGACTGGTCAATTATTTTGGATTATTCGTCAACCAACCTTGAAGACGCTGGAAATCTTATAAAATTATTACGTAAAATAAACTACGAACTTTTGATAAAACTTAAGACCGAACACTTTAAACTAAAGGGAATTCATTCAATTAGAGGTGAAATTTCATTAGAAAATTTAATAGAAATGTATGCGCAGCACACGCTTAACCATTTAAACCAGATGAAAAGGAACATTTTAACGATATAATCTAATTGCAGTAATAAATTTTATCATAGGAGATAAAATGAGCGAAAACGATCAGAAAGTGCCATTTTTTGAAAAAATATCTTATGGATTTGGAGACTTGGCTTCAGTTCTTTATTGGCAGACATTTATGCTTTATTTCACTTATTTTTATACTGATGTATTCTTAATTCCCGCCAAAATTGCGGCAACAATGTTTTTGATAAGCCGTCTTTGGGATGGCGTTAATGATCCGATGATGGGAGTAATAGCCGATAGAACCAACACCCGTTGGGGGAAATTCCGCCCATATATGCTTTGGATGGCGGTTCCATTTGCAATTATGGGGGTTCTTACATTTACTGTCCCCGATTTTGATCTTAATGGAAGAATAATTTGGGCTTATGCAACTTTTATGGGAATTATGATGCTTTACACAGCTATTAATATTCCTTACACAGCTTTACTTGGGGTTATTTCCGGAGATTCAATTGAAAGAACAAAGGTTTCGCAGGCGAAATTTATTTTTGCTTTTGCTGCAGGAATTATTGTATCTGCAACATTGCTTCCAATGGTTAAGTATTTTGGAGGCGGAGATGAAGCTAAGGGATGGCAATATTCGTTCATTGTTTACGGTATTGCATTTATTATTTTCTTTTTAATTGCCTTTGCAGGAACCAAAGAAAGGATTCAGCCTCCTAAATCCCAAAAGTCTTCGTTAAAGAAAGATTTATTGGATCTTATTACAAATAAACCATGGCTTATTCTGTTAGCAACTACAATAACTTTTATACTTTTTGTTGCAGCAAAAGGGAGCGTTACCGTTCATTATTTTAAGTATGTAATATCATCTCAAAATTTATCGTTGCCCTTTCTTGGAAATAATACATATGATTTCGAAACTCTTACTTCAGCCTATAATACAATCGGGCAAATATCATCGTTGCTGGGTGTTCTTCTTGTCGGCTGGATAGCGAAAAAAATTGGAAAAAAGAGAGCGTTTCTAATAATTTTTCTGATTGCTATTTTCAGTACAGCAATAGTTTATTTCCTTTCTGCAAAGCAGCTTGGCTGGATATTCTTTTTTCAAATTACCGGTTCGATGACAGGCGGACCTTTAAGCGTTTTATTATGGGCAATGTATGCTGATACCGCTGATTATGCAGAATGGAAAAATGGCAGAAGAGCAACAGGACTTATTTTTTCAGCATCTACAATGTCGCAAAAAATCGGCTGGGCGTTGGGTGCATTTGTTGCACTAAATTTAATGTCACAAGTGGGGTTTGAACCGAATGTTGAACAATCTGCAGAAAGTATGAAGGGATTAATATTGCTTTTTACACTGATTCCGGCTGCATTAGGTATTGTTAGTATGGCTGCTATATTAGCTTATCCGTTGAATGATAAACGTGTTGCCGAAGTTGAAATTGAATTAAATGAAAGACGGAAACTGGATAATAATAATTCCGACTTATAAGAAATATTGTATCGATAACGTAATAAATATTGGAGTACAAAAGAAAGAATTTCAATCCAGCTGGATATACAATATGCTGTTAATTCAATTGAAGGCGATCAGAGTAAGAATTTTTTAGCTGCCGGGGTAAGATTAGCCCAGGTTTTGTAAAACACAATTTGAAAAGAAAATAAGTTTACGGAATATTTCATCCGGCAAACAGTTCCTAAAATTGTTTTACCGGATTTCTGCATTTAATCTAAAATAATAATTTATAAAAGCTTATCATTCCAAGAATAAATATTGAAATAAGAATAAAAAGTCCTGCAAGGCATCCGAAACGCAAAGCTTTTTCTTTCCATTCATCGTTATCATTCTCTTTTTTTACATATTCAGGTTTCTTCTCGGAAAGTTCAATATATTGAAGATAAATGCTGCTTTCCTTATCAATCCAGTCAGCTTCGTAGTTAAGAGGAATTTTTTGATTTTCGGATAAGCTGGAATTTTCATCAATTTCCCGTGCAGCTTTTAACAGATTTGCAGCATAAAGTTCAAGTCCCTGCTTATTTGCTTTAATATAACTTTCATCTTCGCCTCCGCCGTACACAAAAATTCCGAAAGTAGCTTTTTCGGCTGAACTTTTTGATTCAATTTCCTCAATTATTTTAAGTAAATCATCCTTGTTCAAAAATCCCCCGTAAAAATTTTACAAATTATATTTTAATATTAATAAAAATACAAAAATCTCTTAAACTGAAAATCAGTTAATAAGAAATAATTCAAAAATATCAGAGAAAAAATTTTATCCAAACAAACCTTTATTTATTAAAATCATTTTGAACCTATATTTCGAAATATATGTTTTTATTATTAAGTTTGTCTTATAAAATAAACTTCTTGGTTAAAACTACACATTATATGGAAAATGAAAAACGATTGATTCAAGGTTTTGCAAAGGAATTACTGAATAAAAGACAAACTCATAATTGCACAATAGCAATTAAAGGCATTACTCATTCATTTGTTGATGAGATATTGCAACTACTTTTTCCTCATTATTCCGTTCAGCAGTATTATACCGAAGACGAAATAATTGCAAAGCATACATTATTAAAAAGAAATCTTAAAAATCTTCTTAAATCACTAAACAACATATCCGAAGGAAAGGCGGTTAAAATAAGTGACCAATTTGGAAATAGATTACCAGAGATATCAGAAAAGCTGTGGATTGATGCAGAGGCTATTTACAAGGGCGACCCGGCAGCAGAAAGCGTGGATGAGGTTATTCTTGCGTATCCCGGTTTTCTTGCAATTGCTATTTACAGGATTGCACACGAATTATATGTGTTGGATGTGCCAGTATTACCCAGAATAATGACAGAATATGCGCATCAGATAACCGGGGTTGATATTCATCCCGGAGCGTTTATTGATGCCGGATTTGTAATTGATCACGGGACGGGTGTTGTAATCGGCGAGACCTCGATAATTGGAAAGAATGTTAAAATCTATCAGGGTGTAACACTCGGCGCTTTAAGTGTCGATAAAAAAATGGCAAAAACCAAAAGACATCCTACAATAGAAGATAACGTTGTAATATATTCCCAAGCGGTTATACTTGGGGGAGATACAATTATCGGTTCCGACAGTATTATCGGAGGAAATGCCTGGATTACAGAATCTGTTCCGCCGCGCTCGGTTGTTTATCATAAAAGCGAAGTGAAGGTGCGCAAACAAAACGAAAACCACGAAATAATTGATTTTTGCATCTAATTTTACAGGAAAATACTATGAAAGTGAATAATATATTAGAAGTAATCGGCAATACGCCTCATCTTAAAATAAATAAATTATTCGGCAATAAAGCCAATGTTTGGGTTAAACTTGAAAGACAAAATCCCGGCGGGAGTATAAAGGACAGGATTGCTCTTTCGATGATTGAAGATGCCGAAAAAAGCGGAAAGCTGAAGAAAGGGAGCGTAATTATTGAACCTACTTCAGGCAATACCGGTGTTGGACTTGCAATTGTTGCAGCTGTAAAGGGTTATGAAATAATTCTTGTTATGCCCGAATCATTTTCGATTGAACGCCGCAAAATTATGTCCGCTTACGGTGCAAAATTTGAACTTACACCACGCGAAAAGGGAATGAAAGGCGCCATTGAAAAAGCAAAGGAATTAGTTGAAACAATTCCGGGAGCTTGGATGCCCCATCAGTTTGAAAATCAGGCAAATATCGAAATCCATAAAAAAACAACTGCTCAGGAAATTTTAAAAGATTTTCCGGAAGGAATTGATTATTTAATTACAGGCGTTGGTACCGGCGGACATTTAACCGGTGTTGCCGAAGCGTTAAAGGAAAAATTACCCAACCTTAAAGTATTTGCAGTTGAACCAGAGGCTTCGCCGGTGATTAGCGGCGGGCAGCCCGGACCGCATGCTATTCAGGGAATTGGTGCAGGATTTATCCCGCTTAATTTGCATACAAATGTACTTGATGGAGTTATAAAAATCAGCAAAGACGAAGCTTTCGAATATGCTCAGAAAGCAGCTCTTTCCGAAGCTCTTTTCGGCGGGATCAGTTCGGGAGCTACACTCGCGGCAATTGCTAAAAAACTTCCGGAAATTCCCGAAGGAAGCACGGTACTTGGATTTAATTACGACACCGGCGAACGGTATCTCTCGATTGAAGGATTATATTAGAATTAAAAGGGGCGAAAGCTCCTTTTTTAATTAATAATGAAGAATTAAGAAGTAATAATTTTATTTGCGTGAAGGATTTTTTCTATGTAATTTATTATTGCACTTTTTAAAATAAAGATGAGCTTTATATGAAAAAGTATTTTTGGGCAGTGCTTGTTTCGATTCTGTTAATAAATTCCTGTAATGATAATTCTGTTGAACCGTTTTTCGATAGATCGATTATTGAAATAAAAACATCCGGCGGCTGTTTTATGGATGGTGATATTATCAGCGGGAAAATTAGTTTAGTCCCTTATCTCAAAGGACATTACAGAGCAGAATTCAGCGGTGTGGTTTTAAAAGCGGAAATGCCCGAAGATACACTTGAATGTTTTTATAAAATAGACTGGAGCGATTCCTGTCTGGTTAAGAAAAATGTTAAATTTTATTTTAATGTTAAGGAGTCAGTTGAAATAAATAGGATAGCAAATGAACTTAAGGATTGGAACCCAAAATTAAGAGATATTTCTCGAATGAGATTGTGTTATTTTATTGATTATACATTTATGCAGAACAGAATATTAATGATTAATTATATGGAAATAGATGAAAAGTACAAAGAGTATACTTCTCTTAAATCTTTGATTAATGATTCCATTTCTTTCCATTTAAAGAAGAATTGAATTGTTATTTTTTTATGAAAATGTCCCTTCATTCTGATTAACCATAAATACAATTACCATAATTGCGGCAACAGCTAAAATTAAAAGTATGGTTAAAACCACAGAGATTATTCCTAATATCATTCCAGTTTGTGTCATCCCTTTTTCCGAAACAGGGATTATTCCTTCTTTAATTTTTTTAAGATCGTTATATCCCATTACCCAAGCAGGTATTCCTAAAAATGGTCCTAAAGAAACAAGGCTTAGGATGCCAAAAATTAAAATCATTACTCCTCTGCCTTGTTCTTTTGCATAAACCTGACCGCAATTTTGACATTGATTACTGCTTTCGACTAATTCGGTTCCGCAATTTTGGCAATACATAATTTCCCTTTTAATAATTTCACAGAACAAATTATCAGTTTATAACAAGATAATCAAGTATTACCCTTCTTATTTTTACATTTTCTCGGCAATTGCGCAAAATAAATTCCAGGCGGCATAAGCTTTCATATTTGCGTTTATTGGTTGAGAATGTGCTGCGCCGCAGTTATACCAATCAACATCTTGAGTGTGAGAATTTTGCCAGATAGTAGCCCAGTTTTTATCGCGCGAACCATTGCCGTCGCTGTCGTAATCGCATTTGTCATCTGCGGCTTTATCAAGATAATAATTCCCGTCCGGGTCGTAGGATTCGATATCTGCAAAATCGAATAATATTTTGTTGTTAGTTTTACAGTAATTCCTTATCTGCTCGTTTCGTAAATGAAGATTGCCCGTTAAACCGCTTCCATCCAAATGCCCGGTCATATACACAAACTTAACTTTCGGAAACTCTTTTTCGAGGTTGCTCATAAGAGATAGATAAGTATTTATATCTTGCTCGCTTGCACCGCTTACTTGTCCGCACCACGACCACATAACAACATTTATATCCGAATGGTTTGCAAGATAATTACGCGTTGAAGTCTCCCAAGCTGTGCGGTTTGGATCTCCGAGATCTCTAGCACCAGAAAATGGAGTATCCCGTAAATCCAGCGCTCCGTTGGAACCTCCGTTATTATAAGCGAACTGCGAACCTTTGAAATTTACCAGACCGCTCATTCCTGTTGTTATCTGGCTTCCGTGCGAAGTATGACCGTATGCAATGTGAAGTTTTGCTTTAGCAGCTTCAATTTTAGATGAGTTTAAACTTGCTAACTTTGCAACTGAATGATCAGCGATTAATTTTGTTCCTAAACCTGGAATTTCAGGGCCACCTTCTTTATCACAGGAATTTAAAAATATTGAAACTACAAAAATTAAGCAGATTGAAAATATTCTTTTAAACATAAGATCTCCTAATTGATAGAGTTGGATATTAACATATTTTGTACCAAAGGGTAAAAAGAGGATGATTATGAGTAAGAGTAGGAGTAAGAGTAGAAAAAGAATTTTAATACTTCAATTTTTTTCTGTAAATGTTATAATCAGGCAGAATTGATTGTACAAGATTCCAGAATTTTTTCGAGTGGTTCATTTCTTTTAAATGGCAAAGTTCGTGAATTATAACGTAATCAATCACTTTTTTTTCGAACATCATCAGCCGGAAATTCAGCGATATTGTTTTGCGCGCCGAGCAGCTGCCCCATCTGGATTTTTGCCTGCGGATACTGACTAAATTATAATTAAATCCGTTCTCCATGGCAATTTCTTTCACTCTTTCAGGGAGAAATTTCTTAGCCTTTTTATAAAGCCAGAATTCAAATACTTGTTGTAATTGCTCTTCGTTTAATCCGCTGCATTTACAATAAAGTTTTGCATCGGAGATTATAAGTCCGTCGTAAAAATCTTTTGTTAAATCGGGATTCTGAATAATTTCAATCTGCTTTCCGAAATAGAAAAACCCCTCTTTTCTATCCAAACGCGATATATGCTTCTCAATCCAGTCCTTTTTCCGGGAAATAAAATTTTCAGCTTCCCACAAACTCATCCGTTGCGGAATAATTACTTCCAAACCGCTGGCAAATGAAATCTGCATCCTTATATGCTTTGCTTTTTTGCTCTTTTTAAGAGTATATTTGACCTGCTTGTTATTTATATTTAATTGATAAACTAACATATTTTGTAACGCTCAAAACTTAATAATGATTTAAGGTAAACTCAAAAAGTGATAAATTCCATCCCCGAAAGTTACCGGGAATTTCTAAAAAAAATTAACTTCGCATCCGGATTAAAACTAATTAGCTTTGCTGCAAAAATAAGGAAAATAAAACCGGAAATTTTAATTAACCGTTTTTCCGGTTCAAATAAATTATTTTATTGGAACCAGCCTTGGCAGAATATAGAATTTATTGCAAAAGGTAATATAAAATCTATTACTGCTAATGGTTTTGAAAGAACATCGCTAACCGAAGAACAATTTAAGCAGCTTTTTCCTGATTTTATCAGCAATCACGCAGAATTTCCGGATGTAACATTCCCGGTTTTTATGGGAGGCTTAAAATTTGCGCCAGATTTAAATAAAAATTTGTGGGATGACTACGAAGATTCTGATTGGTTTATCCCGGAATTTGTGATTTACAGCGCTGATGAAGATTGTTATGTGATTTATAACACTTTTACCGGAAATTTTGACCGGGAAGCGCAAATTGACAAGCTTAAGGAATTTTTAGGAAAATTACAAAACTTAAGCGGAAATCAATTCCTGGCAGTTTCAAAAATCATTTCAACTCATTCTAACGAAGATGATAAAAATGAGAAAGAAATATGGATAAACAATATTGAAAGCGCTTTGAATACAATACGGCAAAGTGATTTACACAAAGTTGTACTTGCCCGAAAAGTAACGACTGAAATTTCGGGATTCCTATCTTTTGATGATGTTGTTACAAAACTTTCAAATAAATATCCTGATTGTTACACATTTTTATATAAGTCGGGCGCATCATTTTTCTTTGGAGCTTCGCCGGAAAAACTTGTGAAATTTAACGGCGGTTGGATTGAATCGGACGCACTTGCAGGATCTGCTCCTCGCGGAAGTAATGAAACTGAGGATAAACAACTCGCTGAAGAACTTCTTTCGAGCGCTAAAAATTTAACTGAACAGAAAGCCGTTACAGAATTTATTGCCCGTTCTTTTTCATATTTTTCCGATGAGATTATTTATCCTGAAAATCCTGTTATAAAAAAACTTCCTAATATTCAGCATTTATTCACTCCTGTAAAAGCAAA
>CAYTFZ010000040.1:0-21533 GCA_964437215.1 uncultured Melioribacteraceae bacterium
ATTTACAGTTGACAACCCCGAGTTTTATCAGAAAATATGGGGGAGAAATTCCAGTGATATTTTTCTACTTATGCTTGACGGTATAGTTCATTACAATGGCTTTGATATGCAATATTTAATTCGTTTTAGCAAACACCCGTCACAAATTTGGGGCGCTGTTCTCTTTGAGAAAGAGGTATTTTTTTTAGTACACGAAAATTCAACAGCATTAAGTTTAATTTACCACGGAAGACTTAAATAAAATGAAACAATCAATAAAAACAAGTTCCCGGCTGTTAGGGTCGCACCCTGACAAAGAAAGCAGTTTTAATACTAAATTAAATTAGTAATGGGAAGAAGAGGAAGAAATAATTTAACTGAAGAACGAATCTCATTTATTACAGCAATGGTAATAAATCCCGCCACGGCGGGCTTATTTATCAAAAACCCGTTTTCAAATGAAAAAAGGGAGAAACCGGAGGGAAGCGGGCAATGTAGATATCTACAAAGCGTAAAATCACAGAGAAGCGCCCAATGTATATATCTGCAAAGGTTCACTTCACGCTTCTTGAGGCTTTGCAGAAACCTGCAAAGCGGGAAACCGGAAGGAGTGAAGCTATGAATATCTCTATAAGGAAAGTATAACAGTTGCCGGAAAAAGAATGGCAATCCGAAAATAAAAGCCTAAAAACAAAGGAGAAAAACTATGGAATTAAACAAGTTAATTTTAACCAGCAGAACAACAGAAATCGACACAGTTTCAGGCAGAATAATATCAGAATACGAAAAGAATGAGTTTGGCAGCGATGAGTATCTCGCTTCGGTATTCGGTTTGTTAAAAGCAGCTTCGGACAGACTGACAACAGCGGTAAAGCGGATAAAAGCCGAAAGCGCGCTTGAAGAAAAAGATGAAATAAGGGATAGCAAGGTCAGGGCGTTAAACTATTTTGTTATGGGATCAAGATATAACCCAGATATGCAGATAAGCGGGGCAGCCGAAGCCGCCGGGAAAATATTTGACCATTACGGAATGGAGATAATAAAAGAAAGCTACGCGGTTGAATCGTCTTTGATAGAATCGCTTTTGGAAGAATTTATGAAACCGGAAATGCAGGCGCAGGCAGCACTTCTTCCGGGTTTAAACCGGTTGTTAAATGATTTAAGAACGGCGCAGACAGATTTTGAAGCGGCAAGTCTTGCTTACGAAAACGAGAAAGCGGTTGAAGGAAATCTTGAAAATGCTACGGAAATAAAGAAAGAAGTGGTTTCGCTTATAAACGATAATATTGTAGTTTATTTGCGGGCAATGTGTCTTTCGAATGAAGCAAAATACGGTAACTTTTCCCGCACTGTTGCACAGATAATTGACGATAACAACACGACAGTAAAAAGAAGAACCGGAAAACAGGAACCTGCTGCAAACAATGTAAAGCAATAATAAAAAATGTAGGGGTTTGATTAATCAAACCTCTACAAATATCCCAAAACAGACCAGTAAAAAGGATTTTTCCTTTTGTAGAGACGTTCTATTGAACGTCTTTTTTTGATAACACATTTTATTTACAGATTAGTTTTTCAATCCTGAAAATCCTGTTCATTATTTTTTCCTTTTTTTTACAAGGATATTCAGGATAAACAGGATTGAAGATGTAGGGGTTTGTATAATCAAACCCTTACAAAATAATCTTCCAAGTCCGTCAAGCATTTGGACTTTCTGTATAAGTATTTTCCCCCAATTCCTTTAATGTATCGGAGTTTTAAAAATAAAACCCCGATTGAAGTTCAACCGGGGCTAATTTCAGGTCAGGTTGCGACCCTGACCGCTGGTTAAAGGGGGCTTCCCCTTCTGCTTTTAATTATTATCTAACTAAATTTGTTATTTCCTGAAGAAGAGTATCTGAAGTAGTAATCACTCTGGCATTTGCCTGGAAACCTCTCTGGGCAACAATCATTCTGGTGAACTCTTCCGAAAGATCTACGTTCGATTGTTCGAGCGCGCCTGATTGAATTGTTGTTCCTGTAGATTCACCGGGTTCTGCATAAAGCGGGTCGCCTGAGTTAGCTGAAACCGTGTACATATTATCGCCTACGCTTGTTAAGCCGTTAAGGTTAGGGAACGTGGCTAACATTACCTGTGCTAACTGACGCGATTGACCGTTTGAGAATACACCGACTACAAATCCATATTGATCAATACTTAAATTTGTAAGGTTAGCTGCAGCAGAACCATCCTGACTTAAAGCCGATACTACCGAATCGGAAGAAGTTTGTGTAATTCCGTTAAAAGTATTGGGGTCACCAAAATTTAACATTACCTGTTGAGGAGCCGCTCCACCGTATGGGGTAAAGGTAGGCATCGGCGGATTAGGAGAAATAGAAGCTACAGAACCATCAGCATTAAATGCAATTGTACCTGAATTTGCTGTTAAAGTACCGCTTGTTGCAGGGACAGAAGCACTCCAATTCCAATTATTGTCGTCAACTTTAGTATAGGTAATTGTCAATGTATGCGGGTTCCCTAATGAATCGAAAATTGAGAGACTTCCGGTTACAATCGTAGGCTCGCGGTTGTTATCTACAGAAGAACTAAGTGTGTTAGAAGATGCCAGTTGAGTTACTGTGGTGGGATCAAAATCAAATTGCAAATCGCCGCTTAACGCAGTAATGCCCAAAACAGCAGGTGCAGCACCGTTTAATGTGGTAAGGTTGCCGGCGGCATCAAACAAACATCCAATACCATAACTTCCTGCTGCAGACGGATTTCCTGCAATGTCCAAGGCAACATCATTGCCTTCCGAATCAGTTACCGTTATATTTGCAGTCCAGTCATCATTAGCATTTTTAGTATAAACTACATCCATATCATAGGCATTGCCGTTTGTATCGTAAATAGTATTTGTTGTTGCTACAGTTGATCCGTTTGCTAAAGCAGAATTGAGATTCCCTGTCTGATCAAAATTTTCAGATCTGGTTAACGGGGAGGTACTGTCAAGATTTCCGCCCCAGCTTGTTGTAGTAGTTGCTATTGCTGGGAGTCTTAGATTTTGATCAACTACTATATTCTCAAGGTTGTTTCCCGGAGGGATTACACCATCTTCGGTAGCTAATTTACCCTGAACAATACCTCCGTTCTGCGGGTTAACCAGGTTACCTGCTGCATCAAAAGTAAAAGCGCCTGCGCGCGAGAAAAATCTTTGTCCGTTATTTTCAAGAACGAATAAACCATCACCCTGTAATGCAAGGTCAGTTACTATTCCTGTTCTTTCGAAAGTACCCTGATTCCAGTTTCTGTCAACTGAGTTTAATTTCATACCAAGACCGATTTGATATGTATTTGTACCGCCGGCTGTTTCGGTCGGGTCGTTACCGTAGCGTATAAACTGATTGAATGTATCGCTGAATGTAACTCTGCTGCCTTTAAACCCGATTGAGTTAACATTTGCAATGTTGTTACCAATTACGTCCATCATTGATTGATGATTTCTGAGGCCTGATACGCCTGCGAAAAGAGAATTAAGAAGTGACATTTTAACCTCCTGAGGATTAAGTTATTCACAGATTCAGCTTCTGTCAGTCAGCCGAACCGGGGGCGTCCTGTGAAGGTCCCGCCCTATGTTATTTAATTAAATTTTATACTGCAAATACAACACTGTCTATATTTGTAAAAACATTTTCACCGCCTGCTTCAACAGGTAATGCCGTAACAACAGTCCTGTTGGGAATATTCACGATGAACGCGGTGTTGTCCATCATTACCAAAGAATCCTTTGCGCCTTTAAGTTCGGCTTTCTGGACTGCATCCTGCAGCCTGTCCAAAGCGGTTCCGCTTAATTCAATATTTCTCGATTCCAATCTTTTTGTCGCGTGATTCGAAAATTTAAGTTTATCAAGTTCGCGCTGAAAAAGATCGTTAAAAGAGCTGCCGGAAACCCCTGTTTCCTTTTTTACTGCAGCGCCTTCCCCGGGAATTATCGGTACAAAAGGAACATTAACGCCATTAATGACATTAGCCATTTTAGTTTTCCCCGTTATTTGTTGAGTTCAAAATTTCCGATACATCTCCAAGAGAGTATTCTACATTGTTTATCAAAAGCATCGTTCCGCTTCCTGTAAAACGTACTCCGCTTATCGGACCTACAATATACTGGGCTGCATTTATCGGTTCATTTTTTGAATTTGTTGAAAGAACTTCGAAAGTGTAATTTCCCTTTGCTGCTTTCGAGCCGTCAGCCTTTTTAAGATCCCAGCTTATTTCGTTATTTCCGGCTGCCGATCCGCCTCTTTTTATTGTCTGAACTATTTTCCCGCTGGAATCGTAAATATTAATAATCGATTGATAAGAATTTGCCTGAAGATTATACCCCAGAGTAACTTTATCCTGATCATTGATTGTAAATGTATTGCTGTTAACCTTTGCTTCCTTTCCTATTAGTCCGGCAGACATTGTATTGCTTACGGACTGAGCAAGAGCCAGATTAGCCGAAATGCTGCTTTCAAGCGATTGGTTCATATTGCTCAATTGTTCGAGAGAACTGAATTGTGCAAGCTGCGCTGCATATTCAGCTCCTTCCATAGGACTCAGAGGGTCCTGATATTTCAACTGGGCAAGCATAAGTTTCATAAAATCGTCCTTGCCAAGCGCCGATTTCCCACTTACCCCGGTAACCGCAGTGCTTGAATAAGCATTTAACAATGACTGAACACTTTCTGCCATTTTATCTCCTAAGCTAAAAATTCGTATGTGTTATAACCCATCTCTCTAATTCTCTCTTTCGGGTTTTCTTCTTTAATATCAGTATCTATCTCTTTATTCGTTTCTGACGAATGTTTCTTTTTACCATCCAAATTCCTTGCCAGTTTTTGGTCATTCTGACTTAAAGAAACATTTATCGCCCCAAGGTTTAATCCGCTTTGCGAAAGATTATTAACAAGCTCTTGCATTTTGCTTTCAACTGCCTGTTTTACGGCAGGATTTTCAACTTCGATAAAAGCTTTCATAACTTGTTCCGAGCGATCGATTGTTATTTTCAATTGTCCCAGATTTTTAGGTTCAATCTGCATAATCAATGCGCTTTTTTCACCTTTTTGAACAAATTTCGAAATCTCCTGCATCACTTCACCGGATTTAACAAACTTGTGAATCATTTTTTCCTGCAAGGACTGTTCGGTTTTGGTGCGTACAGCTTCGTTATTAATCCTGTTTAACTCTTCATTGAATTTAGAATATTCAACTTTTGGCTGACTTTCGCCAACTTTTATTTCCTGCCGCTGATCGCTGCTTTTGCTGTTATTGTTTTCGGATGTCCCGCTGTTTTCGGGTTTGTCATCAGGCTTAACTTTTGTATTTATTTCGCTTACAGATACTTTTGATTCTTTCTGAACTTCCGTTTTATTTTCTTTTAAAGATTCTTTTACCGATGTATTTATATTAACCTGTTCACTAGCGTTTACCGGTTTTTCTGTTTGCTTAATAACACCAGGTAAATTATTTTCTGTACTTTCAGTTTTGCCGGAGTTTTCATTTGCGGTTTTAACTTCATTTATATTATTCTGTTGTTCCGGCTTATTCTTATTTACAAATTCTTTACCTGCAGCCAAAGTTTCGGGTTTTCCGCCTGCTTTCAGGCTGTTATCGGCTGCATCCGTAATTCCGGTTTTCGGATTTGAAACTTTCACATCTGCATCTGTCTGCTTTAAGGATTTTTCTGTTGGCAGATTGTCTTTAATTTCATTTTCTTCTGCAAGAATTTCTCCCTCCGGAGCCATTTTTATTTCTGTTGCTGAAGTTATTTTCTTTTCAGAAATAGTTGCATTATCCAATTTGGCTTTGTCTGCAGCAGAATCGGTGATTATATTTTTTACTACGCTATTTTCTGCTTCGGATGTTTCTGCTTTATCGGAAGTTCCTGCATTATTTACAGACTGTTTAATTTCTCCCGTTTCTAAATTTTTCTTGTTTTCGGCGGATAAATTCACAGTATTTTTTAAATTCGGACTTGCTTCTGTTTTTAATCCTTCTTCGGAATAATTTTTTATAATTTTAATTCCGGAAGATTCGAAAGTTTTTTCGGCAGAAAATAAAGTTTTTCCGCTTTGAGTATCTCTCGGTGTTACAGTATTTTTTTCGATAATATTGTTTTTAATTTCTGTATTGATACTTTTAAATTCCCGAGAAGATGAATAAATTTTTTCCGTTTTATTTCCGTTCGGCAAAGCATTTTGTTTTTCAGCTGTTTCGGCATCGGAAGAAATGTTTTTTTTGTTCAGTTCATTTAGAATTGTTTCTTTAATTTCCGGTTTAGTATTTCCTGTATGCAAACCGCTTTGCGAAATATTTTTAAGCGCAATTGTTTTATTGCTGTCCGAATCCGGCATTTCTGTTATAATATTTTTCCCTAAATCTGTTTGTGCAGATTCGTTTTCTGAAAGAATATTTTTAATCTGGCTTGAAAAACTTGTATAATTATTTTTAGGAATTTCTGCTTTTTCACCTGAATCGGCAAACAAGTTTGAAATGTGATTTTCATTTTTCAATGTGCTGAATTTTTGAGACAAACTTTGGGGCGCTTCATTTTCTGCAGCTTTGAATATTGAAATTCTCAATTCATCCGATAGGTCTGTTCCTTCTGCAATATTCTGATTGCTATTTAAAATCTGATTTAGTTCATTTCCGGTTTTACCGTCTGCAAGTGCATTTTGAGGGAAATATATCAATTTGATATTGTACTTATTATCAAGCACAAATTCAGGTTTCTGATTAGCTGAATTAAAGAAATCGGGTTCTTCTTTTGTTATATTAAACTGTAAGGTTCCGCTTTGGTTTGCCAACGAAGCAACAACTGTAGTTTTACTATTTAAAACTTCTTCAATTTCCAAAAGATCAAGGTCGGTAACTTTATTCTTTTTCGAACTATCTTTCCCGCTGAGATTCAGTATTTTCTTAACAAGGTCGTTCAAATCAGTTTCGTTCAAGGTAAATGAAATACTATCAGAATCTCCGGCTTCAATTTCATAAATTGAATCCTGTATATTTTCCGGCAGCAGCGAAATCAGTTTATTCATTTCCATATTCTGCTTAACGCTGTCGTCAATCAGAAGATCGGCAAGAAGTTTTAATTCTCCATCTTTTTTATTAGTTCCGCCGGTAAGAACATTAGCGGCTTCATCCATTTCAACTTTAATAATATCCGAAAAAAGATAACCGGAATTACTCAACTTTAAGGATTTGCTTCCTAAAAAGTTACCTGCATTGCCTGTATCTAAAAATAATGGATTGTAAATCATTTTTCGGCCTTTGTTAATGTTAGTACTTTTTCTGCATTCATTAGTGATAAAATTTCCGCTGCTTTTTTCTTCTTCATGGAATACAGCAATTCCCTTGCCATATCTTCGGAAAAGGTTGCAAGCACTTCGGCTGCTTTCTGCGAATCCATCGACTCGAACATTTTCACAGTATTCTTCTTCCAGAATGTGTAAACAGAGTCTTTTCCGAGGTTAAGCCTTGATTCAAGCTTTTTTATTTCATCATTTTTTAAGGTAATTTCATTTTCCCGGAAAAGATACATCGACTTCATATCTGCCATTTCAGTCTTCAGCTGATTATATTTAGCCAACAGTACAGAATCTTTATATACCGTTTGAATTATCGTATCGCGTTTATCCGGGAACATTACGCGCGGAGGATATTCGTCAGTCCGACCGCTTTTATATTCTATAAATTGTTTAATTTTTTCGTTGCCGTCGCGAGTAAGATTTATCCTAAAATCCTTTGGAGTTTCTTTTTCAGCGTTTTCGGCTTTTGCCGGTTTTAAGTTGAAAATATCATTCACTTCTTGGTTGAAAACAATAAACACAGTCATTGTTAAAGCAACAGCCACTAAAAACACAACCAGATATGTTAATTTAGCTTTCAATCTCTACTCTTCATTTTTTTTATGGATGCTATTTCATCAAACTGTTTTTGTTCAATTCTGTTTTGTTCCAAACGAAAATCGTTCAGGTGTTTTTCCTCAAGCGTTTCAAAAATTTTATGTTCCATGCTTTTCTTTTTAAGCTCGTCCATTTTTTCTTTCAACTGCTTGTTCAGCAATTCCAGTTTCCGCGTACAGGCATTTATCTTTTCGTCCATCAATTTTTCAAAATTATTCATAAACTGAACTTCGGAAGCGCGCATGCTTTTTTTTGCCATTATTCTGTTTTTTTCCGAAATCTTTTCATTTTGAAGAAGAACAAGCTCCTCGTTCTGAGCTTTAATTTTTAATTCTATTTCTGCAACTTCCTTTTGAATAAGCTTTTCGAATGTCAGCTTAACCTTTTTTACCGCCTCGAACTTGTAAATGAATTTACTCATTTATCATACCAATGGTTTTTCGATTATTGAATACAATCTTTGCCGGGCATCATTAAAAGTTGATTTTTCCGACATATCCTGTTTTAAGAAATTTCTTAAAGCTGTAATCTTTGTAAGCGAATGATCTATCTGCGGATTGCTCCCTTTTACATAGGCTCCAATATTAATTAAATCCTCAGCCTCGTTGTAAGTTGCCAGTATTTCCCCGAATGCAATTGCCCGGTTCCGGTGATCGGAATCAATAATATCGGGCATTACTCTGCTTACGCTCTGCAGAGGGTCAATAGCGGGAAACTGTCCTTTATTAGCCAATCTGCGCGATAAAACAATGTGCCCGTCCAAAATTGAACGTACTGCATCTGCAATCGGTTCGGTCATATCATCGCCGTCTACTAAAACTGTGTAAAATCCTGTAATTGTACCTTTTTCGGATGTTCCGGCACGTTCCAAAAGTTTGGGAAGAATTGCAAACACGGAAGGAGTATAACCTTTTGTTGTTGGGGGTTCGCCTATTGTAAGTCCAATTTCGCGCTGAGCCATTGCAAATCTTGTAACAGAATCCATCATTAAAACAACATCTTTTCCCTGATCGCGGAAATATTCGGCTATAGCTGTACCAATAAAAGCGCCTTTAATTCTCATCAAAGCTGGTTTATCGCTTGTCGCCACTATTACAACCGATCTTGCCAGACCTTCTTCGCCTAAATCTTTTTCAAGAAATTCTCTTACTTCTCTTCCTCTTTCGCCAAGAAGAATAATTACATTTATATCTGCATTTGTGTTACGTGCAATCATTCCCAGCATAACGCTTTTACCCACTCCGCTGCCCGCAAAAATACCAACACGCTGTCCTTTTCCGCAGGTTAAAAGTCCGTCAATGGCTCTAACACCCGTCTGTAACGGAGTTTTAATTCTTGCCCGCGAAAGAGGATTAGGCGGATCGCGGTAGATATTAACAGTTTTTGCAGAATTTATTTCACCTTTTCCGTCAATCGGATTCCCAAGCCCGTCAATTACTCTTCCCAGCATTCCTTCGCCAACACTTACACCAAGACTTTGTCCGCTTGCTATAATCTCGCAGGCAGGCGAAATATTTTCAACTTCTCCTAAAGCAATAGAAAGAACTTTACCTTCGCGGAAACCAACAACTTCCGATTTGCAAACTTCGCGTCCGAATTTATCAACAATGCGGCAGACTTCTCCCAGCGAAACATTAGGTCCAATAGAAACAATAACAAGTCCGATAACATCTGTAACTTTTCCGTTCAGCCTGATTGTTTCCGTTTTATTAATTATGCTGCTGAATTTTTCAATATATGCTTCGGCAATATTCATTAATTTTCTTCTAAAATTTCATTTTCAAGCTGTTTAATAATTTCGTTAAGCTGTGTGGATATTCTTCCGTCAACATTTCCTACAGCTGTTTCAATAAGGCATCCGCCCTGCGGAATTGATGAATCTTTTTCGAATTTGATTTTAGAAAAATTCTGTTCGTATTCGGCTTTGCTTTTATCTGTATCAAGATATCTGTAATCGGAAGAATGAAGTTTAATTATAACTTCGTTGGCACCTATAACTTTGCTTAAAGATAATTTGAGTACATTTTCTATCGGTGAAAAATTATTAATCTCCCGTTGAAGTATTTTTTCGGCTATTTTCCTTGAAACGCTTATAACTATTTCGTTAAAGGCGTTGCTGTAATTATTCAGCTCTTTTTCAAAAGAGGATAAAATATTGTAATATTCTTCGCTTTTCTGAAGGAATTCGTTTTCGTAATTTGTTTTTAATTCTTCGTATGCAGCCTGATATCCTTCATCGTAACCGCGGTTGTAAGTTTCTTCTAATTTTTTTTTGAGAAGTTCTTTTTCTTCGTTGATTTCAGAAAATTCGGGAATGGTATCTCGCATTCCCGGGACCCTGGCTTTAATATTCTTCTTGGCAATATTCAGTTTTATTACATCAGACATATACTTCCTGACTGCTGCCGCGCATATTAAGCGTTATTTCTTCCTGTTCTTCAAGCATCTTTATCAAATCAACTACTCTTGCCTGTGCAGATTCAACTTCTTTAAGTTTTACAGGACCCATAAATTGCAATTCTTCTTTTAATAAATCGGCAGCTCTTTCGGACATATTCTTAAAAATTTTATCTTTAACCTGTTCTTCGGCAATTTTAAGAGATAATGCCAAATCCTTTCTGTCAACTTCTTTAAGTATTCTTTGAACGTCTTTATCGCTTAATAGAATTAGGTCGTCAAACAAGAACATTAATCGTTTTATTTCTAAAGCAACATCTTCATCCAATTCTTCAATTTCGCTCATAATTTCTTTACTTACGCTTACTGCTGTACGGTTAAGAATGTTGGCAAGCGCCTTCGTACCTCCAAGTTTTCCCATCTGCTGGCTAATGGACATTCCAGCCATTTCATCAACAACTTTTTCAATCTGTTTCAAGGTTTGCGGTGATATTTTTCCTAAGGTTGCAATCCTGAATGCAACATCAGCCCTTAAATCATCTGGAAGCTCTTTCAACGCTTCGGCTGTCTGCTCCGGACTTAAGTGCGATAATATTAACGCAATAGTTTGAGGATGCTCTTTATTTAAAAAGTTAACAAGCTGAACCGAATCAGCCTTTTTAAGGACATCAAATCCTTTTAATGTTGTTATATTTTTAACTTTATCAATAATTTCGAGAGCTTTTGCCATTCCGAATGATTTTTCGAGAACTGCCTGGGCAAATTCAAGACCTCCTTCCAAAACATATTCTCGAGCGGTAACCATTCCATAATAATCGTGCATCACCTGATCAACAACATTGGATGGAATATTTCGTACCTTTGATATTTCGGCAGAAATCTGCTCAATATCTTCCGGTTCGAGATGTTTAAAAACCGAAGAGGCGGTTTCAACATCCAAGGCGATTAAAAGTAAAGCGGCTTTCTGAATTCCCGATAAGTCGCTTATCGTCATTCCTTCTTTTTTAGTACTCATCTTCTCTTAACCATGCATTTATTAGTTTAGCTGCATCCGAAGGATTTTTCTGCACATAGCTTACTATCCTTTCGTGCTGTATTTTTTTGCTTTGTGCTTCATCTGTAATTTCATCTTCAATATCGCCTATAGGAACAATCTCCCTTTTACGTTTTGGAGTAATTTCCGGCACTTTTATATCAATAGGGGCAGGGGATTTCATAGCCGGCATCAAATCATTAAATGAATGATCTGCAAAATTTACTGTTCCAACAACAATTTTTTCAGTTTTTAATTTCTTCATCAATCCTTTCAGAACAAATGCTGCAGCCAGAACAGAAACAGCAATCATTATTAAATTCGAATAACGATCGACCTGTGTTAGGGGATCGGCGCTCAGTACTTCTTCTTCAGCAACCGGCTGGTTAGTTTCGAACGGTATGCTTACAATTGATATTTCATCTTTTCTGTCAGTATTTATTCCAACAGCTTGTCTTACTATCTGTTCTATTTTCTGGAGCTGTTCTTCTGTTCTTGGTTCGTTTACAACTTCTTTTGCACCGTTGTTATCAACCTCTTTTTCAGTTCCGTTAATAACAGCTGCAAGTGTTATTCTTTCAATATTTCCGGCACCTTCAATAACTCTTTCAATCGATTTGCTTATTTCGTAATTTGTTGTTGTATTTTCGCTTTTTACCTCACCGCCGGATTCTGCTTCATCTGTACCTTTGCTTTCGCTTTTTACAGTCTGCTCGCTTATAGCTGTCTGCGATTCGGGATCGAGTGTTTCCATTGTTTTTTCTATCTGCTTGAAATCTAAATCCACATTAACTTTTACAATAGAGTTTCCGTAACCTAGCACATTATCCAAAAGAGATTGAGCCTTTGTGGCAAGATAGTTTTCGATATTGCTTTTAATTTCGTAATTTTTACTGCTTGCAACATTAATCTGATTGGGATCATCATTTCGCGAAAGCAATTTTCCACGGGTATCTATTATTGTTACATAATTAGTTTCCAAACCTTCGATGCTTGATGCCACAAGATTTGAAATTGCATCTATATTTGCCTGTGAAAGAACTTTTCCGCTCGACAGTTTAAGCACTACCGAAGCAGTAGGATTTTTTTCATCTTCTTTAAAAATTGTTTTTTCGGGGAAAACTATATGAACGCGCGCTCCTTCAATTCCGTTTTGCTGCATTATTGTTTTTGCAATTTCTCCTTCGAGAGCTCTTTTAAGATTGAGCTTTTGCATAAAGTCCGACATTCCCATCGTATTCTTATCAAAAATTTCGTACCCGATTATTCCGCTGCTGGGAATTCCTTTTGCAGCAAAAGACAGTCTCATTTCATATACTTTTTCGCGGGGGATTTTAATGGTCTGTCCGTTGTCTTCAAGTTTATATTGTATTTTTTGTGTTGATAATTCATCAACTACATTTGCAGCATCTTCGGGAGCTAAATTTGTGTAAAGAGTTGAATAATTCGGTTCGTTAAACACAAAAACAACAAAAATGAATAGAATAACGCTTATAATGATTATTCCGGCAATAAGCATTTTTTGTTGCATTGATAGTTTATTGAATATCCCGAATACTGCGCCTAATGAGTTCTCTTTAGTTTCCACGTTACTGCATCCTTGTTAGTTCTTTGTACATATCAATTGCTTTATTTCGTATTTCTGTAAGAAGTTCCAGACTTGTTTTAGCCTTTTGTCCTGCAATCATTACTTCGTGCAATTCAATATCTTCTCCGTTAATAAAATCTTCAGTCATTCTGTTAGATGTATTCTGTGCCGAATTAACATTTTTGATAAGATCAACAAAAACATTTTCAAACTTTTTTTCATCTGCCTTTGATACTTCGCTTATTTGCGGCGGCTTAATAATCTGACCTGTAATTTGTCCTACTTTCATATTAACCTCGTCTGTCGAAATTTGCGCCAACCGAAACGCCGTTCATCTGACCGTTTCTTCCGTAAAAATGGTAACCTTGAATTTCATTATTTTTTTCGGGGTACATTTTTGCAAAAAAGTTTTTTTCATCTGCCGATAAAATCTTTTTTGCTTCTTCTGCCGGTTCCTGAACAGGTTTTGGCGTTTGTACTTTATTAATATTGTTATACGATAACGGATTATAATTTCCGGCAATGTTATTCGATATCTTCATTTTATATCTCCAGCGAATCTTTTGCTATTTGTTTTGCGGAATTAAATGCAGTCAGGTTTGCTTCAAAACTGCGGGATGCTGCAATCATATCAACCATCTCGTTAATTACATTCACATTTGGCAGCTCAACATAACCTTCGGCATTTGCATCAGGATGATCGGGCATATAAACCAATTCTCCGGGAGCTTTGTCTTCGCCAGTTTCTGTTTTAAACTTTCGCACAGCCTCAACTTCGGGTGTTTGTACAGGGTTTAATCCGGTTATATGGCTGTTGTTGCTTCGCTTCATATCTATAGTTTTGCCTTGATAATCAAGGTTTAATTCAAATGATTTTTTTTCGGTAACACTCAAAAATTTCTTTTTATAGGGAGTGCCTTCTTCAGTTTTAGTAGTGCCTGTATTTGCAATATTTTCCGCAATCAAATCCATTTTTCTCTTTTCGATACCCATACCGAAAGCACTTATGTTAAACGATGAAAACCTAGGAAATATTTTCATTTTATGCCCCTTTTATTACATTGGAAATTGATTGATAATAACCGTTGATTTTACGGGCAGCGAATTTAAACATAATTGAGTTTTGTGCCATTTCTGCCATTTCCTGATTAATATCCACATTGTTCATTCCTGATATATTTTCCTTATTCTGATCTTTTTCAACTTTAAAAGGAGTATCAGGATTTTCTGCCATTGCACTTATTTTAAAATGTCTTTCGTCTGTCCGTTTTAATCCTGCATTTGCATTCTGAAGGACTTCATCAAATTCAACTTTTTCGCGCTTATAACCCACAGTGGCTACGTTAGCAATATTTTTTCCGATTACTTTTTGCTTTAAAGTTGACAGGTCCAAAACCTGTTCGAGCAATTTTACTGTGTTTGATGGCATATCATAAACCTCTTGTTCAACAAGCGTTTATGCAAAACTGATGCCAGATAAATGAAAGGGAAAAGTAGGTTTTAGCCGCTTATTATTAAATATTTATGGCTAAATTTGTACAAATGGGAATTATTATTCAGAGTAATCGAGAATAACAGATTTGGTTTCGCCGCAGGAACAGATAAACTTAATTTCTTTAATATTGTCCTGGTCATCCTTTTTCAATACTATTTTTACTCCGCCGTGGCTGTCTTCTTCAATAGCAATTTTAGCAAAGCCTTTAATAACTGCATCTTTCGCTTTAATAACATTTCCGTTGCCGCTAATATTTCTGTAGGAAATATCTTTAAAAACCTCATCTTTAAAATCTTCGCTCATTACACCACCTTATTAATTATATTTGCAATTTCTTCCAAAGGAGCAACAACATCGGCAAAATTATTATCAACAATTGCTTTTGGCATACCGTAAACTACACAACTTTCTTCATTTTGCGCTATACAAAAACCGCCGACCTGTTTTAATTTTTTCACACCTTCCAAACCGTCTTTGCCCATTCCTGTCATAATCAGCCCGAGAGTAAATTTTCCATAAGCATCAATAACCGAATCCATCATAACATCAACCGAGGGTCTGTGAAGAGTATTAGCCGGATCTTCGGTAATTTTTATATATACTTCTGCACCCGTCTTCCTTAATTTCATATGAAATCCCCCGGGTGCAAGATAAACTGTTCCTCCGTTTACTTTTTCACCATCTTCGGCTTCTTTCACTTTCAGTTTACTTAAAGTGTTTAATCTTTCGGCCAAGGATTTTGTAAATTTAGGCGGCATATGTTGAACAATAAAAATCGGATATTTTATATTTTCGGAAAAGAATGGTACTACTTTCTGTAATGATAAAGGTCCTCCGGTTGAAATACCTAATGCCAAAGCTCTGTAAGGAATTCTTGGCAAATTCCCTTCAATAAGCTTTGCAGTTTCTTTTTTTTGCGGTTCAACTGTTTTTTGAAAAGTATAGGGTCGGAATACTCTCCTGCGGGCAATTGTTTTAACTTTTCTTAATAGATCTTCTTTAATTTTAACAATGTTAACACTAACAAACGACATCTCTTTAGGAATAAAATCAACTGCTCCAAGCTCCAATGCCTTTATTGTTGCATCCGCTCCTTCAGTTGTAAGCGAGCTTATCATCAGTACCGAAGTTGGACAATCCTGCATTATTTTTTTCAGAGCAGTAAGCCCGTCCATCCTCGGCATTTCAATATCTAAAGTTATAATATTAGGACGAAGTATTTTTGCAAGCTCATATCCTTCTAATCCGTCTCTGGCAAATCCTGCTATTTCAATATCCGGATCTGATTCCAGAAGTATTGAAAGTGATTTGCGCATAAACGCAGAGTCGTCAACAATTAAAACCCTTATCTTCTGTATCAATTTGCAATAGCCATTTTATTTACTATTTCAGCAATATCAACAATCATTACAACTTTCCCGTCTCCCATAATTGCCGATCCGGCAATGCCTTCTATATTACCGAGATATTTTCCAAGCGATTTAATTACAACCTCTTTCTGCCCTATTAAGCCGTCCACTTTTATTCCGAACTTTTTCTCGGCAATACCTACAATTACAACATACTGAAATTCCTGTCCTTCATCTTCACCTTCATTTTCATACAGAATCTTATCTATATTTAATAAAGGTAAAACTCTATCGCGCAGTTTTATAACTTCATTCTGATTAACGTAATATATTTTATCCTGCGCAACTCTAACCACTTCAATTACAGAACTTAACGGTATTACTATTATTTCTTCGCGTACATTAACAAGAAGTCCTTGAATAATAGCAAGCGTTAACGGAAGTTTAATTATAAATTTTGTACCTACTCCCACCTGCGATTCAATATTAATTATTCCGCGCAGTTTTGTAACGTTGGTTTTAACAACATCCATCCCTACGCCGCGTCCCGAAACGTTAGTAACTTTTTCGGCAGTTGAAAATCCTGGAAAGAAAATTAAATTTAGTGCATCCGAATCCGATAATTCTGCAGCTTTTTCAGCCGAAATCAATCCCTTGCTTACAGCTTTGCTTTTTATCTTTTCAGGATCTATTCCGTTACCGTCATCTTCAACGGTTATAATAATATTATTGCCTTCGTGTTCGGCAGACATAATAACTGTTCCGCGAGGATTTTTACCCTTTTTCTCCCTGACTGCAGGAAGTTCTATTCCATGATCGGCTGAATTTCTTATAAGATGCACAAGCGGATCGTTTATTTCTTCTATAAGTGTTTTATCAAGCTCTGTTTCTTCGCCTTTAATTACAAGCTGAATATCTTTTTCTGCCTGTTTTGCAAGATCGCGTACAAGGCGGGGAAAACGGTTAAACACTTTACCTATTTTAATCATTCTGGTTTTCATTACCGATAACTGAAGCTCAGTCGTCATCAAATCAATCTGGCGGGTAGTTTCGGCAAGGTCGCGTGCAAGCTTTGTACCTTCGTATTGCAATCCTGCTTCACTGTTTATCTGCGAAAGCATATTACGCCCCAAAACAAGCTCCGATACAATATTCAACAAATCATCAAGCCTTTCTACATCAACACGAATTGTATTTTCGCCTTTTGAAGCAGTTATTTTCTTGTCATCAGCTTTTCCTGCAGAAACCTGTACAGTCTGTTTTTGTATTTCAATCTTTTCAAAATCTGTTTCTTTTTCTGCTTTTTCTTCTTTATCAGGAACAACTTCAGCTTTTTCTTCGGTTTCATTTCCATTTAATTCTGTAGAAGTTTCTTTAACGGCAGTAACCTTTTCTTTCGGCTGTTCTGCCTGCAATCCGCCTGAATTCATACCGTCAATTATCATCTGAAGCTTGTCAATTACATCATCAACAGGATATTCTTCATTCTTTTGTGTTTCAATAATCTCCACAAGTTCTTTCATACTGTCGAAAGCAATAAGAATTCCATCCATAATTTCAGGATTTATTCTGACTTCGCCTTTTCGCAGCTTATTTAAAATATCTTCACACCTGTGAGTGATTTTCTGGAGTTTTTCCAGTCCTAAAAAACCTGAAGTGCCTTTTATTGTGTGAAATGCTCTGAAGATTTTATTCAAAAAATCTGCATCATCCGGTCTGCTTTCAAGCTCAACAAGATCAACATCAAGCTGCTCAAATATTTCTTTGGTTTCGACAATAAAACTATCGAAAATTTCTTTCATATCCGGATCATTTAATAAGGAGTAGTCTGCCATATGGTTATTACCTTACGAAAATAATTTATCTATTTCATCCTGCGAAGCTTTACTGCTTCCTTTATCCTTAAACTCTTGTGTTTTATCTGATGACGCGGGCTTATTTGCATTTATCAAAGCATCAATTTCGGCTTGCGATGATTTATGTTCACTAATAACATTATCTGCAATTGTCTGTCTTTCATCTTTTGCATACGAAGCATTCGGGTCGAAAGTTGCATTTTCGGGGGTTTCCATTTTCATACTTTGTATATCTTTTCGTATTTCGGATTTATCTATTTCATTAACAAGTGATGCCAAACGGCTGTGTACAGAAGAAATAAGGTGATTTGTTGCGGCAAGCTGCTGAGCCGTAATATCCTGAACTTGCAGTGAAAGAGTTATTTTGTAAGAATCTTCACTTATTTTTGCAATAGATTCAAGCAGATTTGCAATATTATCGGAATTTATTTCGTGCAGACAGTATTCATCAAAAGCTGCTTTTGCTTCAGAATCCTCACCTATTATATTGAGCAGTTTTCTTCTTTTTTCTTCTTTTATGCTTTCTCTTTCAAGCTCAATTTTTAATGTTCCTTCAATATTTCCAAGCGATTGAGTTATTTCATCAACTAAATCCAAAATTTCGGTTGTTGCCAATTCTGTTGCACTCGTTACATTGTCAATCTGCACGGATGCTTTTGGAATATCGTCAGTTGTTCTTGCAATGGATTTGTTAATATTTTCAAGCAAAGGCACAACATCTTTCATAAATTCTATAATACTTTGAATAATCGGCAGAATTTTTTCGCCGAATTGGAAAACATATTTTAAATCGCCCAGCTTATTAAATACTTGTACCATATTTGCATTGTTCTCGTTCATTTTTATCTCTTTTAAGAGTTAGCTAATATCTGATCTATTTTTTCTTTAAGAACTTGTGGTGTGAAAGGTTTAACTACATAATTCGATACTTTCGCTTGTAAGGCTTCCACAATATCTTCTTTTACTCCGCGTGTTGTTACCATAAGAATTGGTAGAGCTGCAGTTGTTGCACCCGACCTGATTTTTTTTGTAAGTTCCAAACCGGTAACATTAGGCATATTCCAGTCGGTTATTACAAAATTTATGGAGCTGTCGGCTTCCAGTTTTGCAATAGCATCACCGCCGTCAACTGCTTCCACGTAGTTATCGAAACCGAGGTTTTTAAGAGAATTGATTACTATTCTCCGCATAGTAACCGAGTCGTCAACAACTAAGAATTTTAGGCTCATTTTTTATTTCCTGCTTTTAATTTTTAACTTAAATATTTAGACACTTCGTACCGTATTCTTTTGGGATCAAACGGCTTTACAAGATACGAATTTGCTCCGCAGCTCATGCCTTTTTCAATTTCTTCGCTGCCGGCAAGCGACGAAAGGATTATTATAGGAATTTCCTTATAATCCTCATTTTCCCTAACAGCTTTTATTAATTCGAATCCATCCAGATTAGGCATATTTAAATCCGTAATTAAAAGATCAACTTTTTTGGATGGTAATAATTCCATTGCTTCCATCCCATCGCAAGCTGCAATTACTTCATAACCTTGCATTGTAAGCGAAAACGCAACAAATTTTCTTATTGTCGGGGAATCATCCGCAATAAGGATTACTTTTTTCATTGGAATACTACTCCTTTTTATATCCTATTGTTTTAGGGAAACTTACTAATTTAAATGCCTTCGAAATTCCGTGAAGAGTTTCGGAATATCCGATAAACAGATAGCCATCGCGGTTAAGCGAATTATAAAGACTGTTTATTACTTTTATTTTCGATCTCGTATCAAAATATATAAGCACGTTTGCACAAAAGATTATATCGAACCCGGTCATCATTTTCATACCTGAATCATCTGCAAGATTCAACTCTTTAAATGTTACCATTCGTTTTATATCGGGAATAATTTCCCAGGCATTTCCGTCTTGTTTAAAGTATTTTTTCAAATAATACGGTGGTGTATTTCTTATTGAATATTCTTTGTAAATTCCGCTTTTTGCTGTTTCTAAAACTGCATAATTTATATCGGTGCCAATTATTTCCAGCGTAAGTCCGGGATATTTTGGACGAAGCATTTCCCAAATTACCATTGCAACAGAATATGCTTCTTCACCAGAAGACGAAGCAGCGCTCCATATGCGCAGCTTATTTTTATTCATCCTTCCGTTCGATTCCAAGAGACCCGGAACAACAGTAGTAACAAGCGCATCAAGCTGTGGCTGGTTTCGGAAAAAGAATGTTTCGTTTATAGTAATTACTTCGAATAAATACTTAAGTTCGTTCTTCCGGTTCGGTCCCGATTTCACATATTCATAATATTTTTCGAATGTTCCGAGATTTAAATATGATATTCTTTTCTGAAGTCTGCTTTCCAGCAAATATTTCTTGTTATCCTGGAAATAAATTCCGGATAATTCATAAATCAGGTCTCGCCATTCCTGAAAGGCAGCATCCGAAAATCCTGCCGCCGGTATTGCACCTGAAGAGGGCATAATTCCGCCTGCTTTATTCCCTAAAGTAAAGCTGAATGTAGACGTATTTTTTCTGAGGGGCGAAGAAAATTGATTAATCATAATTATTGCCTTACCTATAAAGTAATACCTTTTTGATTAAGTGCCATTAAGGCTCTTTCTGCTACCATTTCTTCTGGATCCTGCGCCAGTTTCTTAATGGCTTCGGTAATCCGTTCATCGTCAAAGTTTTCCAATATTTCAACCAAACGGATTCTGTTCCAGTAGTTGTCATCCGAAAGCATTGTATCCAAAAACAATACTCCTGTTTCAGGATCGAGGAAAAATAACAATTCAATCGAACTTCTTCGAACTTCTTCGTCTGTGTTTTCCAAACAAGTTGTAAACGAATCCGATAAATTCCTAAGTTCAAGCGGCGATATTTTACCGAGACTTTCGCCGCCATCGTTTTCTATTAATTCTTTCATTAAATCGAGTATTGCTTTAGAATTTTCAACACTATTTTTAAGTAAAGCTGCGGCTTTAGAATAGAACATCACAGGATTTTCAAAAAATTTCGATTTTACATTTTCGTCAATTTCCTGATCTTTCCCGTAAATTTTAAGACAAGCTGATAAAATGTCGTTATCGTTAAAAGCTTGAATAAGATACGAGGCAGCACGTTTGTAGTTCATATCGGCATCAACAAGAGTATCCAATACCGAATTTTTCATACTTTCATCAAAAGGTATATCTAAATTTAATTTATCTTTCAGTCCTTTTAACGAAAGAATGGCTGCCCAAGCAAGCTGTCCGGTAAGTTTTTTTAACTCGCTTAACAACAGAAAGAAAGCCTGTTCGTTTCCTATAAATTCAAAACTTTCGATAATAGAAAATTTTGTGAGTTCATCTTCTGTATGATATTTTTCTATCATAAAACTAACTGCATCATCCGAACCGATTTTTCCTAAAGCTTCCATAACTGTAGGTCTGTAAAGTTCGCTCGAATCGTAAGCCTTCGTCAGTTCGGCAACCGAATTTTCCGATTTAATATTTCCGAGTGCTTCAATACAGGCAAGAATTACATTTTCGTCGTTATTGGTCTTAAGAACTTCTATAATTTTATCCTCGGGCGATAAATCTCCTATAAGCCCTAATACATCAATTATAAACTTTTTATCATCATCATTTCCTTTGTCTATATATTCCACCATAGCCGGTATTGACGGGATACCTCTTTTAAGAAGTATTTCTCCGGCAAGATTCCTCGTGGCAATCTGTTTTGAAGCAATATAAGGAACAACAAACTTGGCAACCGATTGCGATGGACAGTAAATTAATGTGTTTGCAACAGCATCCCTTACACCGTTATCCGCATCAAGTAAAAGCTTGCAAAGCTCTTCAATTACTTCATCTGTTAATTCTTTATCAAAATATTTTTCAGCAATTTCTCTTCGCTGATA
>CAYTFZ010000041.1:0-6962 GCA_964437215.1 uncultured Melioribacteraceae bacterium
AATGTATAATTTATAATGTATAATTTATAATGTATAATTTATAATTTTTTTCTCACTCTCGTCTTTAAATCTTAATCATACTCTTTACGGAAAACACCATGCCTCTCGCCGGGTAAATAGACCGGGAATAGAAAAAGAAAAAGCCGAATTATAAATTTTCTCTTAAGAGCGGAAGGAACGAAGCGACAGGCGGTGTGTAAGCTTTAGAAAATATAACGATAAAAATCTTCGATGATTCGGCATATTTAAGAAGGGACATTTTCGCGATGCCCCTTTTAATTATTTCAATTATTCTTTTTTATCTTCAACCAGAACTGCAGTTCCGTAAACAAGTATTTCCGCGGCGCTTTGCATAATAGAACTTGTTGAAAATCGGCAGTTAACAATTGCGTTTGCGCCAAGTTCTTTTGCCTGAAGGCACATCCGGTCAATTGATTGATCTCTGGCTTCGGCAAGAAGTTTTGTGTATTCTTCAATTTCGCCGCCAACCATATTTTTAAATGCAGCTACAATGTCTTTGCCTATATGACGGGCGCGTACTGTGTTTCCTCTTACTACTCCAAAAGATTTTACCGTTTTCTTTCCGTCAACAAACGGAGTATTTACAATTATCATCTTTGTATCTCCTTGTATTTATCGTTTTTGCGGGTAAATAGTTTTTCGCGTATAACGGAAAACAGCAGCAGCGCCAACCCGAATACTACAGCCGCAGTGCTATATTTAATAACTGCCGGAGTTTGGGTATCCGCAAAAAAATTCTCCACTGCTTCATAACTTCCAATAGCAAGCAAAACTGCAGCGCCTGCAAAGATAAAAAGCCATGCAATCGATCTTTCGAGACGATTATAAATGCTCTCCCAATAGCCGTCCCATACTTCGTTTGTAGGATTTTTTAATTGCACCATTTTTAATACCTCCTTTATATGTTTTTGTTCTTCAAATTCTTTTTTCATTTCCGGTTCTCTTATTATAATTTGTTCAAATTCTGCTTTTTCTGCAGAGCTTGCTGAACCGTCCAGTATTTTTTCCATTAAAATCAAATTATATTCAGTCATTATATTACTCCTTTCAAAAGTTTTAATAATTTTTTCCGGGCATAGAACAGTTTCGACATTACAGTTCCTTCGGGCAGGTTAAGCAGTTCGGAGATTTCTTTGTAAGATAATCCCTGAAATTCTTTAAGAATAATAATCTCCCTGTCGCCAAAATCAAGTTTTTGCAGGGCATCCTGAACTAATTTTCCGGTTTCTTCCCTTTCAATATCCTGAAGAGGTGTGCTGTTTGCAGGCAGGTTGTAAGCGGAATCCAGGAAACTCGTATTCTGAAGTTTTTTAGAGTCGCGGATAAAATTGAGGCAAAGATTTTTAAGTATTTTATAATACCAGGTAAAAAATTTCCTCTCGGGATTGAATTTATTGTAATTCTTGTAAGCCCTGATAAATGCTTCCTGCGAAAGTTCTAGCGCCGATTCGTGCGAGCCTGTAAATCCAAGCGCAGTAAAATATGCACGTTTCATATTTGTTTTTACGTTTTGCTCAAATTCTTCCATTTTGTTTTCATCCGGTTTTGTTTTAGTAAACAAATTATTTTTAATACTGATAATGATACACTTAAAAGAAAGTTTTATTCAAAAGTATTCAAAAAAAATGCTTATATGCAAAAAAGAGTAGAAAAAATTAAGGGCTTCAAATGATTAATAGTATACAGAGGTTTGTTGAATATTTCCGGGTAAAAAGAAATTTCACAACGGATAGTAATAATCTTTTTCTGAAGAAATGCTTAAAAGTTATTTACTGTTTCTTTTGCGGTTTTTCTCCAATGATTGAGAAAATGCTCGTTTTCTTCTTTTAAAATTTTGATGCTGCCATTAAAAATTGAATTAATCTCATTATCATTTGCAAGCATTACTATGCAATTCATAAGCGCACGGCTGTTATGATACGCGCATTGCCAGATATTGCTTTTTGTGTAATATTTCATTTCAGGTTCCTTTTCCAGGCTTCCCCAATACCAGCCGCCGTTTTCTTTATCGATAAGATATTCTTTTATATATTCCCAAAGTTTACGGAACATTTCTTCATATCTCTTTTCTTCCGGAAAAATTTTTGAAAATAACAATAAAACATTCATCCCTTCTGCCTGCGCCCACCAGGTTTTTGTATCTTTAATAATTTGGCATTTCCCGCTTTCTTCAAAATAATATCCTTCATCAAAAAAACCGGCGCTATTTTTATCCCAGCCATTTTCAATAGCGTGATCGAGCATTTTTTTTGCAGTTATTAATGTTTTTGCATCATTTATTAATCCTGCGGCAAAAGAAGCTTCCAGCATTAAAAATGCTGTTTCGTAATCGTGCCCGAATGAAATGTGATCAATCTGATAATATTGCTCGCGTATTTCTTTAGGAGCATTGCTGAACGAAACAGGAGTCCAGTCTCTTTCAAAAAACAATTGTAAATAACCTTTAGGATGAGTTTGAACATCTCTTATAAGTTCAAGCAGGCCGATAAGCTTTTCTTTTAATAATTCATCTTTCCATACTTTATAAAGTTCGGTATAAGCTTCCAATAAATGAATTGACGAGTTTTGGTCTTTGTATCCTACTTCAATTGCGTCAACTGCATTAACTTTAATTCCGCTCGATTTGTCAAAAATTTTCAAATCGCGCGTCATAAACTGGAAATAGCCTTTATATTCCCGATCGTAAAAGTGTTTTTCAATCCAATAAAACGCATCTTTACCAAAATTAATGATATTCTCATTTCCTGTTAAATTATAAAGCGCTGCAAGTCCGTAAATGGCAAAAGCATTTCCGTACATCCTTTTCTGATCAAGCCAGCCAGCTGCTTCAGTTTCACCGCCTTCTCTTCCTCTAATCTGATAAAAACCGCCGTACTGGCTGTCCCACATTTTATGCATCAAAAAATCGAGTCCGTGTTCTGCTGCTGTTTTAAAAACTGTATTTGCAGGATAAAACTCTGCGGCTTTGCTGGAAGTCCATATATGCCGTGCCTGGGTTACAATCATTTTTTCCTGCTCAGCACATAATTCCCAATTATAAGCAGCATTTGAAAAGTAACCGCCAAATTCTTTATCAATTACAAGCGGATAGAACTTCTGCAATAAATTATCGTTAAGATAAAAGTTCATTTCTCTTATAATTTGCTCGCGTATGTTTTCGTTCATTTCAATTTATTTTTGTTAAAAAGCATTGTTTAAAAATAGAAAAGAAAACGGAAATGAAAGCAATCTTAAAAATATAATTCCTGAAATTGTTCTTAAATTTACCGGAAAAGAATTCTTGAAGTTTTATTATCTTTGTTCAACTAATTTAAGATTATTCTTTTTATGGAAAAAATACTAATAGTAGGCGCAGGAATTGTGGGACTGGCAACAGCTTACAAGCTGCTTGAAGCCGAACCCGGATTGAAAATTACAATTATCGAAAAGGAAAAAGACGTTTGTAAACACCAGACCGGCAATAACAGCGGGGTAATTCATTCGGGTATTTATTACAAGCCCGGAAGTCTTAAAGCCCAAAACTGTCGTAAAGGTTACCAAAAGATGATTGACTTTTGCGATATAAACGGAATTGAATACGATCTTTGCGGAAAAATAATTGTAGCTGTTGATGAAAAGGAAATCCCGTACCTCAATAATCTTTATGAAAGAGGAATTGCAAACGGTTTGGATGGGATGAAAAAACTTGATTCTGCCCAATTAAAGGATTACGAGCCGAATGTTAATGGAGTTGCAGGGATATTGGTTCCGCAGACAGGAATTATTGATTATAAACAAGTAGGAAAAAAGCTTAAGGAATTGCTGATTGAAAAGGGAGTTGAGTTTAAATTTGGTGAAGCGGTAAAAAGGATTAAGAGTAAGAGTGAGAGTAAGAGTAAGATAATTGAAGTAGGCACTGAAAAATGCAATTACTCTGGTGATTTTGTTATTTCCTGCGCCGGTCTTCATTCCGATAGAATTGCAAGAATGACAAATCCAAATCTAAATGTGCGGATAATTCCTTTCCGCGGTGAGTATTACAAAATTTCCGAAGAAAGAAAAAATCTTGTTAAAAATTTAATATATCCAGTGCCCGACCCTGCATTTCCTTTTTTGGGAGTGCATTTTACCAGAATGATTGACGGCAAAGTTGAAGCAGGACCGAATGCAGTATTGGCATTCAAACGCGAAGGTTATAAGAAAACAGATATAAATATTCCCGATTCGATTGAAACTTTTGCCTGGCCGGGTTTCCGTAAAGTTATGTATAAATACTGGCGCACCGGCTTGGGGGAATTCCACCGGAGTTTCAGTAAAAAAGCTTTTGTAATTGCTTTGCAGCGATTACTTCCTGCTATTAAAGAGGATGATCTTGTTCCCGGCGGAGCAGGTATACGCGCGCAAGCCTGCGATAAATACGGCGGATTAGTTGACGACTTTCTGTTTGAAGAGCAGGAAAATGTACTTCACGTGCTTAATGCTCCTTCACCTGCGGCAACATCATCTTTAGCTATCGGCGAGGAGATTGCGAAAAGAGTAAGAGAAAGAAGTAAGAAGTAAGGGTTTAGTATGGGAAGAGAATATATTGGTTTTGATCATGAAAAATTATTGGTTTATCAAAAATCGCTTCAATTTATAGAATGGTTATCAAATAATATTGATTGTGCAAATTATAAAATCCCGATTATAAACCAGCTTGATAGAGCTTCTATTTCAATATTACTTAATATTGCCGAAGGAAATTCAAGAACAACCTCGAATGATAAATGCAGATATTTTGATATATCACGAGCTTCTGCAATGGAATGCGCCGCTTGTTTAGATATTTTATTTGTGAAGAAGATAATTAACGAGACTATTAATCAAACCGGAAAAAAATATATTTTAGAAATAGTATCTATGATTACCGGATTAATAAAATCAAAGTCAAACCGGGTTTACGAAACTCAAGAAGAATATAAATGAATATTTCAATAATCTTACTCTTACTTCTTACTCTTACTCTTTTACAATGAACAAAACACTCGAAAAAATATTTATACTTTCGTCCGACTTTATAGCAATAAATCTTGCTATGATATTCTATTTCTATTTCAGGGTGGAATCGGGACTTTTTCAGTTGCTGATTTATCCCGAATTTTTCTTGCCAATGGCAGCTCTTTATATTTACTGGCTTTTGCTTTTCAGTTTTGTAGGAATGTACCGGACTTGGTTTGCAGCTTCCCGTTTCGATGAACTTTCTACTTTGTTTAAAGCGACTGCTGTGGGTGTTTTTATAATGTTTTTTGGTATTCTGCTCGATGATTTTATAACTGGAAGCCCTTCAAGCAACAGATTCTTGATATTTATTTATTGGGGTTTTCTCCTTTTCTTTACAAGTATCGGCAGAATTTTTATCCGCAGTTTCCAGCGAAAGCTTTTAATTAAAGGAATTGGCAGAAGAAACGGAATAATTGTCGGTTATAATCAAAAAGCATTTAATATTCTTAAAACCGTTGAAAATTACAAAGGATTAGGAATTGATATAAAAGCTTTTGTTGCTATAAATAAAGAAAACGTAGGAAAAAAAGTTGGAAACATTGAAGTTGTAGGAACTTACAAAAATGCTGCCGAAATTATTAACCGGTTTGATATTAAAGAAGTAATTATTGCTCTCGAAAAGCAGGAAAAGGACGAAATGCTTGAAGTAATTTCAGCCTGCGATTCGAAAAATACAGGAATGAAAATTGTTCCCGACCTTTACGAAATAATAAGCGGGCAAGCGCGAACTTCGCAGCTTTACGGATATCCGCTTATCGATATTAAACCTCAGCTTATGCCCGAATGGGAAAAGAAAATTAAAAGAATGGTTGATTTAATTGTATCGGTTTTCCTTTTGATTTTCAGCCTGCCGGTAATGATTATTACAGCAATAGCCATAAAACTTGAAAGCGAAGGTCCGGTTTTATTTAAACAAGAAAGACTGGGGCTTGAAGGAGAAAAATTTAATGTACTCAAATTCCGCTCGATGGTTAATAATGCCGAAAAGAAAACCGGTCCGGTTTGGGCGCAAAAACGCGATCCCCGAATAACAAGGGTAGGAAATTTTATCCGTAAGGTGCGAATTGATGAACTTCCGCAATTGTTTAATGTTTTAAAAGGCGAAATGAGTCTGGTCGGCCCCCGCCCCGAACGCGAATTTTTCTTTGATAAACTTGAAAAAGAAATTCCTCTTTATCGCAGAAGATTATCTGTTAGACCCGGAATTACCGGCTGGGCTCAGGTTAAGCACAAATACGACGAAACAATTGAGGATACAAAAACGAAATTGCAGTACGATTTGTTTTACATCGAGAATATCTCGTTGCGAATGGATTTTAAGATTTTAATAAGAACTGTATTTACAGTGATTTTCGGAAAAGGACAGTAGAAAAAGTTATTAGTTATAAGTTTTTAGTTTTAAGTAAAAGAATTAGGAGTGAGTTTGTGCAGGATTTTATGAATCTTAAAATTTGGGAAAAATCGCATAAATTAACAATTTTAATATATAATATTACAAATACATTTCCAATTAGCGAGGAGTTTGGTTTGAAATCGCAGATGAGAAGATCGTCTGTTTCAATTGTTTCAAACATAGCCGAAGGTTGTGGAAGAAATTCTAACAATGAGTTTATTCATTTCCTTAATATTTCGATTGGGTCTGTTTTTGAACTTGAAAGCCAATTGGAATTAACAAAAGATTTGGGATTTATTCAAAACGAATATGAAATTATAAAATCAGAAATAACTGAATTAAAAAAAATGCTCTTTTCTTTTCAGAATAAATTAAAAGAGAAAAAAATAAATAATAACTAATAGAAAATGGTCAACCTGTTTAAGGGAATGACAAATACTTAAAACTTATAACTGAAAACTTAAAACTGATGAGTATGTTAAAATCACTAGTAATTATACCTACTTACAACGAATTGGAGAACATCAAA
>CAYTFZ010000041.1:7062-21350 GCA_964437215.1 uncultured Melioribacteraceae bacterium
TATGTTAAAATCACTAGTAATTATACCTACTTACAACGAATTGGAGAACATCAAAAAAATCACAAAAACTCTTTTTGAAATGTATCCGGAAATAAATATTCTTGTAGTAGATGACAATTCTCCCGACGGAACTGGAAATTTTGTAAAAGAGTTAACTCAAAAAGATAGTAATGTTCACTTGATTCAGCGAAGCGGAAAAATGGGACTGGGCACAGCTTATGTTGCCGGATTCAAATATATGATTGATAAAAAGTACGATCTGGCTATCCAGATGGATGCCGACTTTTCGCACGATCCGAAGGAGATAAAACGATTTTTAGAAGAAATTGAAAATGCAGATTTGATAATTGGCAGCCGTTACATTACAGGAGTTAATGTGATAAACTGGCCAATGCAAAGGCTTCTGCTAAGTTATTTTGCAAATATTTACACAAAAATAGTTACCGGTCTTCCTTTAAAAGATGCAACCGGCGGTTTTAAGTGTTTCAGAAGAGAAGTTTTAGAAGCTATAAATCTTAATAAAATTCATAGTAATGGTTACTCATTTCAAATTGAAATGAACTACAAAGTATGGAAAAGAGGTTTTAGAATTAAGGAAGTTCCTATTATCTTTACAGATAGAGTTGAAGGAACATCCAAAATGAGTAAAAAAGTTGTGCGTGAAGCAGTTACAATGGTTTGGAAACTTCGCTTCAGAAGTATGTTTGGATTGTTGAAATGAACTTAGATCAAGATTATGGTTTAAGATTAAGAAGAACATATTCTTGCTCTTACTCGTACATCTTACTTTCTTTTTCAGTTTTAGGAAAATATAATTAATGACAGATATTTCAGTAATAATAGTCAATTATAATGTTAAGGAATTTCTACATAATTCCATCGAGTCTATTATTAAAAGTTCGCATGGATTTAATACTGAAATTATTGTTGTTGATAATGCTTCTTCGGACGGAAGCGCCGAATATATTCTTAAAAGTTTCCCTGATGTGAAAGTTATTGCAAACAAAGAAAACCTCGGTTTCGGCAAAGCAAATAATCAGGCACTCGAAATAGCAAAAGGAAAATTCCTGGTAATTATTAATCCCGATACAATTGTTAAAGAAGATTCTTTTAGAAAAGTTATCGATTTTTTTAATAACACTCCCGATGCAGGAATGGCAGGCTGTAAGGTGCTTAATCCTGACGGAAGTCTTCAATTGGCTTGCCGAAGGAGCTATCCGGGTCCGTGGGTATCTTTTACAAAAGTTACCGGGTTGAGCAATCTTTTCCCGAAAAGCAGATTGTTTGCGCAGTACAATCTTACTTATCTTGATGAAAACCAGACGTATGAGGTTGATGCAATTTCGGGTTCGTTTATGGTACTTAAGCGCGAAGCATATGAAAAAACCGGCGGATTCGACCCTCAGTTTTTTATGTACGGTGAAGATCTCGATCTTTGTTTCCGGGTGAAAAAAGCAGGATACAAAGTTTATTATCTGCATACAACCGAAATTATTCATTATAAAGGCGAAAGTACAAAACGGAGTCCAATTGACGAAACAAAACATTTTTACAAAGCAATGTCGGTTTTTGTAAATAAACATATGTCAGCCTCGCTTTTTATAAATATAATTTTGCGCACCGCCATTTTTTTAAGAAGAATAATTGCCTTTATCAATATTTACCGCCTTGTAATATTTTCTGCAGCTGCTGATTTTATTTTATTTAATCTTTTTGTTTATGCAGCAGAGCATATTTATCTCAGTGAAAAATGGACAGGTTTCCCTGATGAATATATACCCTGGACTTACATTATTCCCGCGGCGGTTCAAAGTATTATATCTTTTGCAAGCGGAGTATATCAGAAAAAAACCTTATCGGTAATGAAAATTATAGTCGCTTTGTTTATTGGTCTTTTTACAGTTTCAGCAAGCACGTTCTTTTTTAAACAATTTGCTTACAGCCGCGCAGTTGTTTTAATTATGTATTCGTTGGCATTTGCTGGCTTGGTTCTGTGGCGGGTTTTCTTTAAACTATTTTTTAAAGTCGGCATTGCAACAGAATCCAAACAGAACCGAACAATAGTTGTTGGAACCGGAAACAGCGCGATTAAGATAGCCGAAAAATTGAAAAAGAATATATCCTCAATTCATAAAATAATCGGACTGATTTCTTCTTCAATGACAGAAGTAGGTACAAAAAAAGACGATTACGAAGTTATAGGAAGCATAGAAAATATTCATAAAATTGTTGAACAGAATAAAATAGACCGTATAATTTTTACATCCGACGAAATAACCTTCGATAAAATGTTCCGGGCAGTTTCGCTTTGCCAGGGATTGAATGTAGAAATTAAAGTTAGCGGAAGCGAAAAAGATTATCTTGTAGGAAAATCTTCTGTTACAATGCTCGATAATATTCCGCTTTTAAATTTGCAGTATAATATCCTGTCACCAGGCCACCGCATTACAAAAAGAATTGTGGACTTAATGATTTCTGTGCCGGTTTTACTTTTTATTTTTCCTTTTATATATTTAATATCTAAACAGTCTGCAAAGCAAAGTTCTTTCAGTAAATTTATTTCAGGTTTCCCGAAAGTTTTATCGGGGAAAAGCAGTCTTGTTGGTCCCGCAATCGAAAATAAAATTAAAGGAATTTATTTAGGCAAACCGGGATTAACCGGATTCTGGTTTACCGAGCAGTTTGAACCTTCTGCAGAAGAAGAGGAAAAACTTAATATTTATTATGCAAGAAATCAGAACATTTGGCTCGATTTAGAAATTCTTGGCAGTACACTTAGTAAATTCTTTTTTAAAGGAGAATAAATATGGCGGAAGTAATACTCGATTTCGAGAGACCAATCCGCGATCTCGAAAATAAAATAGAAGAAATGCGCAAATACGAGGATAATCTCGGTTTAAAGAAAGAAATAGAAAATCTCGAAAAAAAAGTAAACCAGCTGAAAGAAAACATATACGAAAATCTTACACGCTGGCAGCGGGTTCAGCTTGCCCGTCATCCCGAAAGACCTTACACGCTGGATTATATTTATATGATGACAGAAGATTTTGTTGAGCTTCATGGCGACAGAAATTACGCGGACGATAAAGCAATTGTCGGGGGATTTGCAAAAATTGACGGACAAAAAGTTATGATTATAGGACATCAGAAAGGGCGGGATACAAAGTCGAATATTTACCGCAATTTCGGAATGCCTAATCCCGAAGGATACCGTAAAGCTTTAAGACTGATGCAACTTGCGGCTAAATTCGATGTTCCTGTTATTACTTTGATTGATACTCCCGGCGCTTACCCGGGAATTGAAGCTGAAGAACGAGGACAGGCAGAAGCTATTGCCCGCAATCTTTTGGAGATGAGCAGATTGAAAGTGCCGGTTATTGTGGTTATAATAGGTGAAGGAGCCAGTGGCGGAGCTTTGGGCATTGGAGTAGGAGACAGGATACTGATGTTGGAAAACACCTGGTATTCAGTAATTAGTCCCGAATCCTGCTCAAGTATTTTATGGCGCACTTGGGAATATAAAGAACAAGCAGCCGAAGCGCTGAAACTTACCGCAAAAGATTTGTTGGAACAAGGAATAATTGACCGGATAGTTCCTGAACCGTTAGGCGGAGCACATAAAAATCATCAGAAAATGGCAGATATTCTTAAAAATACATTACTCGAAGAACTTGCTCTCTTCAGAAAAATTAAATCCGAAAAATTAATTGAGCAAAGATTAAACAAATTTGGAAAAATAGGAGTATACAAGGAATAGATTATGAGTAAGATGTAAGAGTAAGGAAATGGTTGTCTTACTCTTACCTCATACTCTTACTCTTTTTAATATATGATAACAAATAAAACAACAATTCGCGTCAGGTATGCCGATACCGATAAAATGCAGTTTGTATATAACGGAAAATATCTTGAATATTTTGAAGTGGGAAGAGCGGAATTGCTGCGCGCATACGGACTTCCGTACAGCCAGATTGAAAAACAAGGTTATCAGCTTCCGTTAATTGAAGCTGGATTAAAATATTATAAGCCTGCCACATACGACGATATAATAGAAATTGAGGCAAGATATTCCAATCTTTTATCGGCTAAATTAAAAATTGAATACAAAATTAGAATTTTGGGCAGCGAAGAAATTATTGTTGAAGGATTTACCGAACATATTTTTATGAATGCCGAAACAAAAAAAGCTGTGCGGCCGCCCAAATTTTACATCGATGCTCTTTTGCCATATTTTAAAAAGAATTAAATGATAGAAAAAATAAAAAGTCTTACTAAGGATACTGCAATTTATGGAATCAGCACTATTGTCGGCAGATTTTTAGGGTTTTTGCTGGTACCTTTATATACAAATGTTTTTTCGGAAGCCGATTTCGGAATTTATTCAAACATCTATGCATATCTGGCTTTTTTTAATATCTTTTTCATATACGGAATGGATGCTGCGTATATGAAATATGCTTCTCTGGCTGAGGATTCGGAACGGAAAAAAGTATTTTCAACGCCTTATATTTTAGTTCTTATTACTACTGTTTTGCTAGTTATTTTTATGCTTGCTTTTAAGAATACAATAAATGTAATTATGCAGGTTCCGGATACTTACAGCAATTTAATTTATTATGTTACAGGGATAGTATTTTTCGATACTATTGTAATGATTCCTTTTTCTTACCTGAGGCTTTACAACAACGCCCGAAAATTTGCAACGGTAAAAATCGTAAATATCCTTATTAATCTGCTTCTGAATATTATTCTAATTTTCAATTACAAAATGGGAATAGAAGCAGTTTTTATCAGTAATTTTATTGCATCTGTTGTAACTTTTCTGATTATGACTCCCGACATTTCCAAAAATATGTCGCTCGTTTTTAGCAAAGAAATTATTAAAAAAATGCTGAAATTCGGGCTTCCTTATCTTCCGGCAAGTCTTGCGGCAATTGTTGTTCAGGTAATTGACAGACCTGTAATGATGCTTCTTAAAGGTCCCGAAGCAACCGGAATATATCAGGCAAATTACAAGCTTGGCATATTTATGATGCTTGTTGTTTCTATGTTTCAGTATGCTTGGCAGCCGTTTTTTCTTGTAAATGCCAAAGAAAAAGATGCAAAAGAAATATTTTCTAAAGTGCTTACTCTGTTTGTTACGGCAGCTGCGGTAATATGGATTTTTATTTCTCTTTTTATTGACAATGCTGCTTCCTTTGAAATATTTTCCGGGCGATCGCTTATCGGAAAGGAATTCCTTTCCGGGATTCATATTGTTCCTATAATTCTTTTCGCATATATTTTTCACGGGATTTACATAAACTTTACTGCAGGCATTTACATTGAAGAAAAGACTAATTATTTACCGCTTATCACGGGAATAGGAGCAGCGGGAAATGTTGTCTCAAATTTTCTCCTGATCCCTTATTTAGGCTTAACAGGCGCTGCAATTTCCACTTTTATAAGCTATTTTTTGATGGCGGCAGCAAACTTTATTATAAGTCAGAAGTTTTACCCGGTTAAATATGAAATCCGTAAAGTCGCTTCTGTTATATTGCTTATCACAGTTACAATTTTTATTTATTATTTTCTTTACACGAACAATCAATTAACATTTCTTATCAAATTACTAATGCTTTTCGTTTTTCTTGCATCAATGTTTTTATTGGGAATAGTAAAAACTGAAGATTTAAAGAAGACTTTAACCTTATTCCTTCGGAAAAAATAATTATGGAAAAAATCAACCTGAAAATTAAAAGACTTTCTGATAAATTTGCAGACGTAGAATTGCCTGGATATGCAACAGACGGTAGCGCTGGAATGGATATTCGCGCAGCAGTAGAAAATAATTTTATAATTCAGGCAGGCAAAGCAGCTTTGCTACCGACTGATTTAAGTGTAGAAATTCCATACGGATACGAACTTCAGGTACGTCCCCGAAGCGGACTTGCTGCAAAATATAATATTGGCGTGCTTAATTCTCCCGGCACAATTGATTCGGATTACAGGGGAGAAGTTAAAATTATTCTGATGAACTTTGGAACGGAAGATTTTGTAATTAACCGAGGCGACAGAATTGCGCAGCTTGTTCTTGCAAAAGTTTATAAAGCCGATATTGAGATAACCGATGAATTAAATAATACAACCCGTGGAGAAGGTGGTTTCGGACATACGGGGAAAAAATAATGTATAATTTATAATTGGATTGAGATGATTCTTAAGGAAAAAGAAGCTGTTTATGGAAATGCACTATTAGATAAAAGTTTTCACTTTTCAATAAGAATAATTAAATTTTATAAATACGAGATTAAAAACAATAATATTCCATTGCCATTATTAAACCAGATTTTACGTTCAGGAACATCAATTGGAGCAAATATTTCGGAAGCTCAAAGCGCATTTACGCGAAAAGATTTTATAAATAAATTAGGTATATCATTAAAAGAAGCAAAAGAAACAGAATACTGGTTGAAAATTATGAATGGAGCTGAGATTTTACCTGATAAAGAGTTCGAAAGTCTTAAAGCCGATTGCGAAGAATTATTAAAACTATTAACCAGTATAATTAAAAATTCAAAATCAAAAACACAATAATTCTTATGCTTAAAAAAATTATACATTATACATTATAAATTATACATTACTATGTCTTTCGTACATTTACATAACCACACACACTACAGTCTTCAGGATGCTGCATGCACTGTTGACAGTCTGATAAATGCTGCCCTCAAAAATAATATGCCTGCTGTTGCCCTTACCGATCATGGAGTAATGTTCGGAGCTTCGGAATTTTATAAAAAAGCTAAAAAATCCGGGATTAAACCCATAATCGGGATGGAAGCTTATATAGTTGTTGACGGGAGCAGATTTGAAAAAGGCAGCGAAGATGCAGGACGTAAAAAATCGAGACATTACAATCATTTGCTTCTTTTGGCAAAAAACGATATAGGATATAAAAATCTATCAAAACTTTCTTCAATTGGGTTTACTGAAGGTTTTTACTATAAACCCCGGATTGATATGGAAGTTCTTGAAAAATATAAAGAAGGATTGGTTTGTACATCTGCTTGCGCTTCGGGAGTTGTTTCCGTGCATTTGGTTAACGGCGACTACGAAAAAGCAAAAGAAGTTTCTTTAAGATTTAAAGAGATGTTCGGGGACGATTTCTATCTCGAAATTCAGGATCATGGTCTTGAATATGATAAATTCATATTGGAAGGGGTTCCTAAATTATCGAAGGAACTCGGTATTAAAATGGTTGCCACCAACGATATTCACTACATCGAAAGCGACCACGCAATAGCGCACAATATTTTGCTGCAGTTATCCGATAAAACGGGAGAATTCGATTATAAAAAGCTGCGTTATCAAACCGATCAGATTTATTTTAAATCTTCCGAAGAAATGATAAGTCTTTTTAAAGATTACGAAGGCGCAATAGAAAACACGCTGGAAATAGCATCGAAAATTGAAGACAGTATTAAATTCGGCGGACTGCATTTCCCCACTTTCCCAATTCCCGAAAATTCGCCTGCTCAAAATCTTGATGATTACTTTGAATTTCTTTCCAGAGAAGGACTTAAAAAAAGGTATAAAGACAAGGAAATTCCGCAGGAAGCAGCCGACAGATTTAATATGGAAATACAGGTAATTCGCGATATGGGTTATTCAGGTTATTTCCTTATTGTTCAGGATTTTATAAATGCAGCCAAAGATCAAAAAATACCTGTCGGACCCGGAAGAGGCAGCGCTGCTGGAAGCTTGGTTGCATATGCTTTGGGAATTACAAACGTAAACCCTTTGGATTTCGACCTTCTGTTTGAAAGATTTTTAAATCCTGCCAGAAGATCGATGCCAGATATTGATATAGATTTTGCCGACGATCAGCGCGGTGAAGTAATTGAATATGTTAAGCAAAAATATGGTGAAGATTCGGTTTGCCAGATAGTTACTTTTAATACTCTTTCATCAAAAGCTGTATTAAAAGATGTTGCCCGCGTTCTTAAAATTCCTATTCCGGTTGTTAACGAAATTACAAAGCATATTCCTTCATTATTCGGTAAAGTATATTCTATCGAAAAGGCTTTAAACGAAGTTCCTGAATTACAGCAGGTAAAAGAATCGACCGATCCGGTAATCCAGGAACTTATAAAATATTCAAAAGTTCTTGAAGGAATGAACAGAAATTCCTCGAAACACGCAGCGGGAGTTGTAATAGCTCCGGGTCCCGTAAGCGATTATGTGGCAATTGCGCGTGCAGGAAATGAAGGAGATATTGTATCGCAATTTAATATGAAAGAGCTTGAAGCAAGCGCCGGTTTGCTCAAAATGGATTTTCTTGGATTAAGAACTCTTTCAATAATAAGAGATACTTTGAATCTGGTAAAACAGACACGAAACATCGATCTTGATATAGATGATATTCCTCTGGACGATCCTAAAACATACGAGCTTTTTGCAAAAGGACAAACAACAGCGATATTCCAGTTTGAATCCGGTGCTATGCGCGAATATCTGAAAAATCTTCAGCCTGCAAGCTTAAAAGATCTGGCGGCAATGAATGCCCTCTACCGTCCCGGTCCTATGGATCAGATACCGGATTTTATCGACCGTAAATTTGAAAGAAAAAAGGTTGAATATCTTCACGAAGTACTTGAGCCTATACTTAAAGAAACATATGGAATTATTGTATATCAGGAACAGGTAATCCAGATTGCAAATAAAGTTGCCGGTATGAGCCTTGCCGATGCTGATTTATTGCGCAGAGCAATGGGTAAAAAAGATGCCAAGGCGATGGCAGAACAGCGCGATATTTTTGTTAAGGGAGCGGTAGAAAGAAATATCCCCCAGAAAATTGCCGAACAGATTTTTACGGATATCGAAAAATTTGCAAGTTATGGATTTAATAAAAGCCACGCTGTGGCATACAGTCTGGTTGCGTATCAAACAGCATATCTTAAAGCCAATTTTTTACCTGAATTTCTAGCGGCAAACCTTTCAAACGAATTTGGCAATCCAGATAAAGTATCAGTTCTGCTGGATGATTGCAGAAAGATGAAAGTAAAAGTTTTGCCGCCAAGCGTAAATAATCCTTCAACAAAATTCAATGTCGAAAACGGACAGATTATTTTTGGGATGTGCGCAATTAAAAACGTAGGAATCAATGCAGTTGAAGCTTTAAAAGAAAGCCGGAAAAAACTTGGCAGAAAATTCAATACCATTTTTGATTTGTGCTCGAATACCGATAACCGTATAGTAAACAAAAGAGTGCTGGAAGGATTAGTAACTGCCGGAGCGCTTGATGAACTTACCGGATTCCGGTCGCAGAATTTTTCTGTAATAGAAACTGCGCTCGATTTTGCTTCGAAAGCAAAAACAGCAAAAGAAAAACAGGTTGGCAGTCTGTTCGGTGAAGATTCCGAAGAATTTAAAATTCACGAACCTGAGCTTCCTAATATACAGCCTTGGGACGATAAAGAAAAACTAGCTCGCGAAAGAGAAGTATTAGGATTCTATTTATCCGATCATCCATTGCGCAAGTTCGAAAGTGAATTTGCTTCTTTTGCAACAGTACAATTAGGCGAACCGGATACTTTTACTCAGGAAGATAATGTGCGGGCTTGCGGAGTTATTACAGAAGTAAAAACTAAAATTGATAAATCCGGCAGAAAAATGGCATTTATTAAGTTGGACGATTTTACCGGAAGCTGCGAATGCCTTATGTTTTCTAAAATTTATGAAGAATTTGGCAAGTGCATTGAAAAAGAAAATACTGTTCTTGTAAAAGGAAGACCCGAAAGCAGCGGCGATTCAATTAAATTGCACATCGAAGAAGCATTCCCGTTAAGCGAAGCAAAACAGATGCTTGCAAATAATATAATTGTTTATCTCGATTCCGAAAAACACGATAAAGATACTTTGTTGTCGCTAAAGAATATTTTTAATGAAAACAAAGGCAGTGTTCAGGTTTATCTTTGCATAAATAATAGCGGAAAAGGAATCGAAAAATATATGCTTCCGGATATAAAAATAGACCTCAATGATGAAATAATATCAAAAATGACAGAATTATTGAAGGAAAACAGTTTCAGATATACAGTATAAATTTTGTGTATATGAATATTGTCAAATTGACTTAAACAAATAAAATATTTACTTTTAAAACTGTAATTAATATTAAAGAAAGCAGGTTAGATGGAAAAATATGCACTTATTTTAGGAGCTTCAAGCGGATTTGGCGGAGCAGCGGCTATTGAATTAGCAAAAAACGGATACAATATTATAGGAATTCACCTAGACAGGCAAGTTACAATTCCAAACGTTAATCAGATTATAAAAAAAATTGAAAAAAATCACAAACAGGCGTTATTTTTTAATATAAATGCTGCCGACCAGATTAAGAGAAATGATGTACTTGATGAAATTACCGAAAGATCGTCCGGAGAAGAAAAAATTAAGATTAATGTATTAATTCATTCTCTGGCATTTGGTACACTTAAACCTTTTATTACCTTAAAACCCGAAGACGGAATAAACAAAACTCAAATGGAAATGACACTCGATGTAATGGCTCATTCTCTTGTTTACTGGACGCAGGGTTTGGTTCAGCGCGGACTTCTTGCAAAAAATGCGAGAATAATTGCTTTAACAAGCGCCGGTTCTCAAACAGTAATTCCATCCTACGGTGCGGTTTCTGCGGCAAAAGCTGCTGTTGAATCCCATATCCGATACCTTTCTGTTGAGCTTGGCTCGATGGGAGTTACGGCAAACGCAATTATGGCTGGAGTTACAGATACTCCGGCACTCAGGAAAATACCCGGATCGGATCTGATGCTTTCTTCTGCCAAATTAAAAAATCCTATGGGCAGACTAACTACTCCCGAAGATGTTGCAAAAGCTATTATTTGTCTTTGCGATGAAAAATCTGACTGGATCAGCGGTAATGTTATAGGTGTAGATGGCTCTGAATACAGAGTTAATTATATGGGAGAAAAAGTTTGTAAAAACATAAAATAGATTCAATCAAAAATTATTTTTAAGATTATTCCGGAGAAAATAATGAAACCAATTACATTTACAGATTCAAATTTTGAAAATGAAGTAGTTAAATCGGATATACCGGTTGTAATAGACTTTTGGGCTGCCTGGTGCGGACCTTGCCGGATGATTGCTCCGGTTATTGAAGAACTAGCCGGAGAATTTAACGGTAAAGTTAAAATAGGAAAGCTTGACGTAGATGAAAATCAGCAGTCGGCTATTAAATACGGTGTGCGCAGCATTCCGACAGTTCTTTTTATAAAGAACGGACAGGTTGCAGATACTGTAATAGGAGCAGTCCCGAAATCAGTTTTTGTAGAAAAAATTAATGCATTGTTATAATAAATAATTTGATAACCGAAGCATAACTAAACAGGAAAATAGGAAATGAAAAAGATACTTATCTCAGATAATTTAGATCCGCGCTGTGTTGAAATATTTAAAGAGAATAATATTCAGGCAGATTTGAAACCCGGATTATCAAAGGAAGAACTTCTTAATGTAATAGGCGGTTACAACGGCTTAATAGTCCGTAGCGCTACTCAGGTTACTGCCGAAGTAATTGAGAAAGGTGTTAATTTAGAAGTAGTAGGCCGTGCAGGAACAGGTATTGATAACATTGATGTAAATGCTGCAACGCGCAAAGGTGTTCTTGTAATGAACACTCCGGGCGGAAACACAATATCAGCTGCCGAACATACTTTTGCTTTAATGATGTCTCTTTGCAGAAATATTCCGCAGGGTGACCGTACAATGAAAGAAGGAAAGTGGGAAAGGAAAAATCTCAGCGGCTGCGAATTGAGCGAAAAAACAGTCGGAATAATTGGTCTGGGAAAAATCGGACGCGAAGTTGCTTTAAGGGCACAAGCTTTTAATATGAAAGTACTTGGTTACGATCCGATTATGTCTGAAGAAGCTGCTGCAAAATTAGGTATTCAACTTGTATGTTTGGATGATATTTATGCTCAGGCTGATATTATAACATTGCATGTTCCTTTAAACGATAAAACAAAAAACTTAATATCCCTTGAAACATTGAAAAAATGTAAAAAAGGTGTTAAAATAATAAATTGCGCACGCGGCGGAGTTGTTAATGAAGATGAAATAGTTGAGGCTATTGATAACGGATATGTTTCCGGGGCTGCATTTGATGTATATTCCGAAGAACCGCCAAAAAATGAAAAACTTGTTAAGCATTCGAAAATTATCTGCACTCCTCATCTTGGTGCTTCTACTGTTGAAGCTCAGGAGAAAGTGGCTTTACAGATTGCAGAGCAGATTGTTGATTTTTATAATGGTAAGGATTTCAGCGGTGCTGTAAACAGTACTGCAGTTAAAACATCCGATAAAACAATATCTCCGTTTATCCGCTTAGCCGAAGTTCTCGGTTCGATGATTGCGCAGTTTTCAGGAAAGAATATTTCGGATATCAGAATTATTTATGATGGCGAAAATTTAAAGGAATATGCAAAAGCATTATCGGTAGGCGCGGTTAAAGGAATTCTTTCTAATACAATACACGAACCTGTAAATACAATTAATGCTTTATTTTTTGCAAAAGAAATGGGATTGGATTATAAAGAAATTTTTAATCCATCGAGTATTAATTATGCTGCAGAAATAACGATAAAAGCAAAAACCGAATCAACAGAAATTAGTGTTTCGGGTACTGTTTTTAACGATACTGAAATAAGAATTACCAGTATTGACGGCATAAAATGTGAAATAATTCCATCAGGGTATATACTGTTTTACAGAAATATAGATAAACCGGGAATGCTTGCCCAGGTAAGTAAAATATTGGCGGATTATAAAATAAATATTGGCGGGTTATCTCTTGCTCGGCAAGACAATGTAAAAGAAGCAATGACTGCTGTTAATGTTGATTCCGAAATATCTAAGGAAGTGTTAACTCAAATATCACAAATAAAAGATGTTAAGGAAGTTTTCTTTGTACATTTTTAGCTTATTTTAAAAAAAAAGCTAAATTATTTATTAATATTTGTATTTATGCGCAAAATTATTACTTTTATGTAATAGTAATTTTATTGTGTAATATTGGAAGTGTACATTGTTGGGGGCAATGTGCATTTATAAAATATTAATTTATTAGCAGCGAAAAAATATGAAAAATTCGGATTCGCCAAAAATATTTACATTATACTTCTCAAAATACAATAATGTTCCAGCCTTTTTTGCAAAAAACCCAATTATTATAAATACCATTCCATTAATTCTGAATCAGAAAAATAAGGAGGAATATCAGGAATAACTATAATACAGTTTAATTTATTTTGCTTTATTTAATTAACTATTCAGGAGAATAATATGCATCGAAAAATTTTTTACTGTTTCTTATTTCTTTTGTTAATGCCGGTTTTATTGCTGGCAAGCACGAAAGGAAGAATTAAAGGTAAAGTTGTTGATCTTCAAACAAACGAACCTTTAGTTGGTGCAAACGTTCTTGTTATCGGTTCAAGCACAGGAGCTGCAACCGATGCAAGCGGAGAATTTGTGCTACAAAACCTTGAAGCTGGTACTTATACACTTAAAGCTTCATATCTCGGTTATCAATCGATAACTATTTCGAATGTAAGGGTAAATGCTGATCTTACTACTAACATCGATTTCCAGTTACCCGCAGAAGGAATTAATGTAGGTACTGTTGAAATTATAGCAAAAAGACCCCTTATACAAAAAGATAATACTAATAAAATTAGAATCACTTCTAGTGAAGATATTGCCGCTTTGCCTGTGAGAAGCGTTAACCAGATTATCGGATTAAGCGCAGGTGTTGTTTTGCAGGATAATGCAGTTTTTATCCGCGGAGGACGTATTGATGAAGTTGGATTTTACCTCGAAGGAACTTCAATAAAAAATCCTATGACTGGTGGAAGAGCTGTTACTATTCCTCAGGATGCAATTGAAGAAGTTCAGGTTCAATCCGGCGGTATGACTGCTGAATTCGGTAACGGAAATGCCGGTATTGTAAGGCAGCAGCTTAAAACAGGCGGAGCTGAATTAAAAGCTAGTCTCGAATATATAACAGATAACATTACTTTTAAAAGTAAAAATAATGCATATGATGGTGAAAAGCGTTTAGGCGCTTACTGGTATGGATATGACGAATTAAGCGCTGTTTTAAGCGGACCTATGCCGTATTTTGAAAACAGAGTGAAATTTTTCGCTAATTTCAATTATCAATTTAATAGAGATAACGATCCGCAGCCTTATCCCGGTATTAATATCGGTAATGTTGTATTTAC
>CAYTFZ010000042.1:0-21211 GCA_964437215.1 uncultured Melioribacteraceae bacterium
AAGAAAACAGCTGTAATTCTGTTTTGCACGAATGGAAAGATATTGACGAAATATCTAAGAATCTTGCAATGGCGGTAATTTCCTCCGAAGATCAGAAGTTTGCCACGCATTACGGTTTCGATTTTGAATCTGTAAAGCAGGTAATTTTAAGCAGGCGGAAAAAGCTGAGAGGCGCCAGCACAATTTCGCAGCAGGTTGCGCGCAATATGTTTTTATGGAGCGGCAGAAGCTGGATAAGAAAAGGCGCCGAAGCTTACATCACTGTTCTGATAGAAATGTTCTGGTCGAAAAAAAGAATTCTTGAAGTATATGTAAATATTGCTCAATTCGGCGAGTGTGTTTACGGCGCAGAAGCGGCGGCAAAATACTATTTCGGGAAAAATGCTTCGCGTCTTTCAGTTAGTCAGGCAGCAATGATGGCGGCGGTTCTTCCTAATCCGGTAAGATTCCGGCTTAACAGACCATCTAATTATATTTTAAGGCGGACAGGCTGGATAACGCTTCAATTCAATCAGCTCGGCGGAAAAAGTTATTTGGAACAGATCTGGTAATCAGCTGTTTTGCCTTTCTTTCATTTGCTCTTGATATTTTGAAGGACATTTTGTTAAAACACTTTTTGCTTCAAAAAAATGGCCGTTGTATTTTCCTGTTACAACAATGCTTTCCGATATTTCAAAATTATTCGGGATGTTTCCGCGCAGCACAACTTTCATTTCCTTTCCATAATTATCTTTAAGAAAGAATGAAAATGTTCCTTCGGCAGTGTTAATATCGTAACCTTTTTCTTTAACCCAGGTTCCAGCAGCTTTAATAATCTTTTGCGTTGATATATTTGAAAAATTATCTTCGTACTTAATGCTTGTCTGCGTGAATAAATAAACCATAATTCCAAGAAATACCGCAATTATAATTCCGCCGAAGATATATTTATTATTCATCGGATGACTTTCCTTTCAACTCAAGCTCAATTTTTTTAAGCCTTGTATCGATGCTGTTAACAAAAAAGAAAATACCTGTCCATATTATTAGCATAATAAATAAAACTATATAAATTGAGTTTTGATTTAAGAATTCGTAGACTGAGTTCAAAGCTGCCTCATTGTTTAAAAAGTTTATCTTTAATAATTAACAATCTGTAATTAATATTCCATAACCAGAAAAATAAAACTGAAAAGGAAAATAACGACAGATAAAAAATAAGCATCATATTTCCGTTCATGGTAAAATCTATTACAGGTCCCGAGGTGTCGTCATTAACCGAGCCGGGGTGCAGACCAGTCATTATCCTCGGCATAATAAAAACAAAAAAAGGAACTGTAAGAAAAGCTATAACCGAGTACACAGCAGATAATTTCGCTCTTTTTTCTTCATCCTGAATTGCAGAGCGCAAAGCAAATAATGCTCCGTATATCAATAAAAGCACAAATATGCTTGTCTCCCGCGGATCCCAATGCCAAAAAGCTCCCCAAGTAAATTTTGCCCAGATTGAGCCGGTAATTGTTGCTAAAATGCAAAATACAAAACCGAGCTGCAGAGCGGAAAATGATTTCAAATCGTCGTCGGGGTTTTGTTTCCGCAAATATTTAATTCCAAAAATCATCGTCATAAAAAAAGCAACAACCGAAAGCCATGCAACTGGAACGTGAAAAAATATAATCCTTGCCTTTTCTTCAAGTCCCGGTATTAACGGAAACTCGTACCATTTTTGCGGTTGCGGAACAATCGGGAATGCAATTCCTGCAATAAGCACGAATGCAAGAAGAATAAACAAAACCGGTTTCCAAATAATTTTTATCATTCAAACTGCTTAAAATTATGCTGATAAACATAAAAAAGTTAGTACAAAACTCAAAGCAAAAAGGATATTATGTCATTTAATAACTTCAGGTTTTTACTCAAAAAAGTTTAATTGTCTCGGATTTATAATCTCATCAAAAGATCTTCCGGTTAAAGAAAGCAGACTGTCGGCGATGGGACGAAGCTGTTTTTCGATATAATGATCGTAATCAATTGCACCGGATAAAAGTTTTACCGGGACGGGTCCGCTTTTCGAAATTAAATATTCAATATAATCTTCTTTTTTGTTTAACATTTTTGCAGCTTTAATGTGCGGAGGAACATTTTTAACATAACTTTCTGTTTCGCGCCGGAGTCTTTTTTTATAGATTAATTTAACGTCCATCTTTCCGTTTTTTATTGATACTACAAGATTTCTCATCCAATTGTCAATTTCTTCCCCTTTAAAAAACCGCATATAAAGTTCACTCTGAAAATCCTTGGCAAGCTGCGTCCAATCGGAACGGACAAATTCCATCCCGATAAAATCGATTGTTTCTTTTCTGTTTTCTTCCAGCAACCCGGCATAACGTTTTTTAGCGCCTGTTTCTGCACCTCTTGCAGAAGTAAGTACAAATTTGCTGTAAAGTTTCTCGAATTCTATTTCCAAAAAGCTTTCCACGTTAAATTTTCTCTTTAATTCATCAAAAAGAAATTCATTCAGATCTTTTGCAATTTTCCCTGCGGCATCAAAAGTTTCATCTTTTTTTAACTCAACAAAAAGCGAATCGGTATCGCCGTAAAGTGTTCTGTATCCCAGTTTATTTAAATATTCTTTGCAATAAAGAAGTAGCCATTTGCCAGTCCCGGTAATAGCTGTAGGAAGTGCAGGATTGTAAAACCGGCATCCGTAAGAACCCATTACCCCGTAAAAACTGTTCATAAGAATTTTTACAGCTTGCGAAAGATATTTATCGCCCGATTTTTTTGCCATTTCGCGCTGCATCATTAATTTCGAAATAAAACCGGCAAGAAAATTCTTTGTGTACGAAAATTTATATCCGTTGGGTGTAACTCTGGTATCTGTGTCAAATTCGAGCAATGAATACGGATCAATTTTAAAAGTACGTATTATTGACGGATACAGACTTTTAAAGTCGAAAACAGCAACGTTATCGTAAATTCCAGGTTCGGGTTCAAAAACAAATCCTCCTGCTGAGTGACCGCGCTTTTTAATATCTTCAACATTCGGGGCAGCATATCCTGCTCTGTGGATGCGGGGCAGCATAAAATGATCGAATGCTGCTGACATCATACCCAGACGGTCGAGCAGTAAACCTGACAGAATTCCTCTTTTTATGCTTTGTTCAATTATTCCCGTCTTTTCAAATATTTCCATTACCAGACTTGTATCAAGCAGATTATATTTTGCAAGTTCAGCTTTGTTTTCTGCAAACATACGTTCTATTTCCGAGACCTTATCTTCATCGGCAGCAATGCTCTTTCCTTTTCCTAAAAGTTCACGCGCAACTGTTTCCAGCCTGAAATCGGGGAAATTATAAAATGCGGTACGCAAGGTTATAGGTCCGTCAAAAACAATTCTTCCGGGAATATAAGCAATATAACTGCGCCCCGGTTTCTTCCTGAATAAGTGTTTTGAATTTCCACGAGATATGTTGAAATTTATTTTCAATTCGGCACATTTTTTTTCGAGAAACATAAGATCAAAACCTATTACGTGCCAGCCGATAATTATATCGGGATCGGCAATTTTAATAAACTTAATAAATGCTTCAATCAACTCTGTTTCGGTATCCAGACTTTCAACTTCACTGCTGCTTGCTGTTTTGTTTCTATCAATTATAAAAACTTTTTGTGTTATTCCGTTTTTGCTTTTTAAAGTTACGGCAATCGAGTAAAGCTGCTTTCCGTTACCGCTCGTTTCAATATCAAGCGAAAGGATTTTAAATTCAGGGAATATTTCGCAGGGCTGGACTTTTGGATTTGTAACAAAAATCATATCTTCCGTTTCTTTGAATTCACCGGTAATTTCCATCCCCAGATTGATAAATCTTTCCATTAAATATCTTTGCGAAGGATTTATATCCGATTCGAACGGCTGGATTCCCGATTTACGAAGCTGTGCATCGCAATTTCTTAAATCGTATTGCGACCGGAAATAAAGAGCATCTAAAGGTTTGCCCTCAAATGTTTTCATCTTAACCGTTTTTCTTTCGGAAATTAAAAGTGATGATGGAATTTTCGATTCGCTTTGAATGAAAAAAACAGGACGGAAATTGTCAATAATTATTTCAACAGGCTTTCCGTTTTCTGTTACTGCAAAAAAAAGAAGCTCTGTTTTTCCGTTCCTGTCCCGCCATTCTTCGGTAAGCAGAAAAACTTTTATATTATTTTTCATTTACAAATGCTCTTTCTATTTGTAACCCTGAAACACTGCCTGCAAGGAATCTTCGGATTCTTTTCTTAGCGGAATGTTATACTCGGATATATCTTTAACAATTGTGCAGTATGCATCCGTAATCGGCACGGGCAAATTTTTTCTGCTTCTATAAAAAGTATCAATATATTTAACCATCTGATGAAGCGTAACATCAATTTTAATTTCTCCGGAAGCAATTTTTTTCAGGATTTTCTCTGTATTTGTTTCGGGCAGTCTTTCTCCGATTTTTTCGTAAAATATTCTTTTTTCTATCATCGAATTCAAATAATTCAGTTTCGACTGCAAAAACATTTTATTCCACGCGTTGCCGTTGTACGAGCCGTTTGTTGTATTTTGCTGCGCCATAAGAAATACACTAAATAATAAAACGAATATTTGAACAAATCCGGGTTTCATAAAATTCCATTGTTTTTACATTTTAAATTTAAGGTATTTCGCAGAATAAAACGCCGATATATACTCTGTTAAATATTTTTAGTCCTGATTTTAATTATTTATATTTGTGTTTTAAAACAAAAAAGTTTGTTTTTAGATAATATTTGGTTTGATATTTTGTGAAATCATTATCAATTTTTTAATGATATTCCGTCAAAGTAAAATATTTTGATTTGTTAATTTAATTTCAAAAGGAATATAAAGTGGTAATTATATTAGAAAACAATGCCAAAGAAGGTCAAATAAATAGCGTAATAAAACGTCTTGAAGATTACGGATTTCAGGTTCATATTTCACGAGGCGAACAAAGAACCGTAATAGGAGCAATAGGAGTTAAACCGAATTTTGATATCCGGCAGATAAAAATGCTTGACGGAGTTGCCGATGTTTATCGTATTACGGCCCCTTACAAACTTGCAAGCCGGAGTTTTAAGGAAGAAAATACTGTACTTAATATAAAAAATGTTGAAGTCGGCGGAAATCATATCGCAATGATGGCAGGTCCTTGTTCAGTAGAAAGCAAAGAACATATCTTCAGGATGGCAGAAATCGTTTCGAAAAGCGGTGCTAAATTACTGCGCGGAGGCGCTTTTAAACCGCGTACTTCACCTTATTCTTTTCAGGGGATGGGCGAAGAAGGCTTAAAAATTATGCGCGAAGCGGCTGATGCTTACGGACTTTTGGTAATCACCGAAGTAATGGAAATCAGTCAGATTGAACTGATTGAAAAATATGCCGATATTTTTCAGGTAGGCGCCCGCAATATGCAGAATTTTTCGATGCTGAAAGAACTTGGCAAAGCAAATCTTCCCGTACTTCTCAAACGCGGACTTTCGGCAACTATCGAAGAATGGCTTATGTCTGCTGAGTATATTCTTGCCAGCGGCAATAAAGACGTCCTTTTATGCGAAAGAGGAATAAGAACCTTTGAAACAGCTACACGAAATACATTCGATATTTCCGCAATTCCTGTAATTCATAAAAAAAGCCATCTGCCTATTGTTGCCGATCCTTCACACGCAACCGGCTATCGCGATCAGGTTCCTCCTATGGCACGCGCTGCAGTTGCTGCCGGAGCAGACGGAATTATGATAGAAATTCACGACGATCCTGAACATGCATTTTCCGATGGTCCTCAGGCTTTATTGCCCGATACTTACTTAAATTTGATGCAGGAATTAAAAGTGATTGCAAATGCTATTGGCAGGACAATATAAGTGAAAATTAAAAAAATTGGAATTATTGGTCTCGGACTTATCGGCGGATCAATTGCGAAAGCTATTAAAAGCGCCGGTATTTCAGCTGATATTTACGGATATGATAAAAAAGAAATTATTCAGGCAGCATTAAAAGAAAAATCTATCGACTTCTCTGCAGATTCATTTTCCGGATTATCTGATTGCGAACTGATTTTTATTTGTCTGCCCGTTGATGCCACCTTATCGGTAATAGAGGAAATTGCGCCCATCCTTAAAAAAGGTGCGGTTGTTACCGATGTATGCGGAGTAAAAAGCGCGATTCAGCAAAAATGGGATTCTCTTAAAAGCGATGGAATTTATTTCGGCGGTCATCCAATGGCTGGCAAAGAAAAAGGGGGTTATGAAAATTCTGATCCCCTTCTCTTTGAAAACGCTGTATATATTATTTCGGATAAAGCAAAAAACAATATTAAAGCAGATGATTTCCTTAAAATTATTTCATCACTTGGATGCCGGATTATTTTTCTTTCACCCCAGGTTCACGATTTTGTTGTTGCAAATGTAAGTCATCTTCCTCAGCTTGTTTCAGTTGCGCTCGTAAATTCTGTCTCAAAAGATACGGGCGATATCCACTCGATAGATTTTGCTGCCGGCGGTTTTAAGGATATGACACGTATTGCATCAAGTAATTTTGATATATGGCAGCCGGTAATTACAAACAATAAAACTGCCATTTTAAATTCGCTTGATAATCTTATTGACGAACTGAATGCTATAAAATCGTCAATTATAAAAAATGACGATATATTTTTGGAAAACAAGTTTGAAAATGCCAGAGTTAAACGAGACGAAATACCGGCAACCAGGAAAGGTTTTATTACGCCCTTATACGACATTACAGTTTTTATAAAAGATCAGCCCGGTGTTATTAGCCAGATTTCTTCAGCTCTCTATAAAATGGATATAAATATAAAAGATATAGAACTTCTTAAAATCCGCGAAGGAACCGGCGGTAATTTCAGAATGGCTTTTGAATCGGAAGAAACTGCAAATAAAGCAAAAGAAGTAATTAAAAATATCGGATTTGAAGCAGTGTAGGAATAATCATTAACGATTTGTTTTCCGGGAAATATTAAATACATTTTTTTTGGGAGAGATCAGTGAAATCAGTTTCTTTTAGTTTTTTTATTTCGCTTTTGTTTATAGGAATCTTGAATAGTCAACCAGCAATATCTTTTGATAAAGTATTTGAAGATTTTACATCGATTGAAATAAATTTTAATCAATGCGCTGAAGTTAATAATTACACAATAAAAAAAGATGCCGGAATCTTTACGCTGAAATCCGGTAAAGTTTATTTGACTACCCCCATTAATAATGTCGTTAGAGCAGTTGTATTTGTGGGCGATGGTAATTTTAAGTTTACACCTCCCACAGAAGTTGAGAAAAAACACCTTTTCAGGTTTTATGAAAAAGAAAGTCTTGATGAAAATTTCCAAAATTTAGTTTTTCTATTCGGAGATAATACTCTTGAAGAATTAAAAGCATCATTAGAGTTTAAGGCAGAGAATAATGAAAAACCAAAAGTGAATATAAATGATATTTTATCAAAGTTTCTAGTTTATAAAGACGAGGAATATTTTCCTCCCGATTTTGCTAAAACATTTTTAGATAATGAAATGAATAAGCTGTTTTTTGCAGCTTTTAAAGATAATAACAACAAACCTATTTTCTTTAAAGTTAATCCTTTCGATTATGAAGACATCGAGCTTCTTAAATCATATAATAATTTATTTAGAAAAGATCTTGAAATTGTCTGCAAATTTCCTTCACGCAACGCTTTTCCTGACAAAAAAGATAAGAAACTTTTTCACATATCAAAATTCGATATCGATTCAAAAATTGATGACAGTTATTCCATGGATTTTTCAGGAACTACCTCAGTAAAATTAAAACCCGAATACGGAAATCAATACTGGATTCCATTTAATGTTTTTTCTGAAATGGAAATAGATTCTGTGCTCCTAGATAATAAAAAAGTAGAATTTTCTAAGAGTAAGAATAATCCGATTTTTTGGGTAAAAAGTAATGACCCATTAATGACAAATAAAGATTATAATTTTCAATTTTTCTACAAAGGCGATTTGTTGTATAGAACTACTTCAGCTTGGATATTATTGCATTCAATCCATGATTGGTATGTAAACACATATTGGGAAAATGTTGCCGATTATTCAATTAAATTCACTTTTCCGCAAAAATGGCAAATTATTTGTGTTGGAGATAAACTTTCGGATAAAGAAATTGATGAGAATTATAAAGAAATAATATGGACAGGTAAAAATTTTAAATCGGCCTCTTTCAGTATTGGGAAATACAAAGATTTTAATTTTAATCTTCCAGATATCGCAAAAATCAGCGTTTATCAGAATACTGTATCCTTTGGCAACTATGATATGGAAAAACAAGTTGGGGCTGATATAGTTAATAGCATCAGTTTTTTTAATGATGTTTTTGGTCCGATGCCTTTTAAGAATATTAATGTTACCGATATGCCTATCTTTCATGGAGAAGCTTTCCCTGGATTTATTCATCTTTCTTTTTCAACTTTTCTCGAAAATGGATATGATGGGTCGGAAGAGGCTTTTCGAGCGCATGAAGTTGCACATCAATGGTGGGGTATTTCAGTTGGCTATAATACGTATCATGATCAATGGTTAAGCGAGGGATTTGCTACATACTCGGGTTTATGGTTTATGCAAGCAACTTTAAGAGATAATGATAAATTTATGGATATGCTTGATAATTATAAAGAAGAAATAATGAGCAATCGTAATTATCTGTTTTCAAAAGGTCAGCAAGCCGGGCCAATTTGGCTTGGCTATCGCACAAACAGTAGCGAAACTGAAGGTGATTATAATTTAATAATTTATAAAAAAGGAGCTTGGGTTTTACATATGCTCAGGATGATGCTTTTGGATCTTAAAACAATGAATGAAGATTTATTTAAAAATATGATGAAAGATTATTACAATTCGTATAAAGGCAAAAAAGCAAACACTGAAGATTTTATTAAGATTGTGAATAAACATTTTGGTGAAGATATGACCTGGTTTTTTAATCAGTATGTTTACAATGTTGAAATCCCGGAATATGAATTTTCGTACAAAACTGAAATAACCGATGGAGGTAAATATCAGGTATATTGTAAAATGAAACAAAACAATGTTCCTCCAGACTTTAAGATGTATATTCCAATTTTAGTAAAATTCGATAATGATCAATTTGCACGATTAAGAATTTTTGCAAATGGGAGTAATGCTATTGTAAAGTTACCATTGCTTCCTCTTGAACCAGAAGAGATTATTTTCAATGATTTAAATTCAGTTCTTTGTGAAGTTGATTACACAGAATGGAGCGAATGATAGTCTGATATATATTACAATATGTATAGTTTACTTTACATTATGATTAGTATATTATACTTGTTATCAGTCATTCAAGGATAATTATGAAACTATTAATTACAAACCAGATTAGAAAATACAGATTTGATAATAATGAAATGACACAGGAACAATTGGCAACATTAGTTGATTGTTCCCGCCAGACAATCATCGCCATTGAAAAAGGTCAGATTGTTCCGTCTTTACAACTTGCTTTCCGGATAGCTGCAGTCTTTAATAAAAACTTAGAGGAAGTTTTTCAATATTCTGGAAACAAGCGTTTTACTGTTTATGAAAGAATATAAACATAAAACCATTATTATTATTTCATTATTTGTAAGTTTTTCCTTTATCTATGCTTAAAAATAGCACACCGTTTTTTTTAATCTTCAATTGACAATTTCACAATAAATTATTATTTTTGTGTCCTTTGCGAAAGTGGTGGAATTGGTAGACGCGCTAGACTTAGGATCTAGTATCCTTAGGGTGTGGGGGTTCGAGTCCCCCCTTTCGCACCAAACATACCCGGATTCTTTCAAATTTTTAGAGGTTAATATTGGAAACAAAAGTAAATATCATTTCGGCTCACGAAAATGAATTGGAAGTAAAGTTAAATTACGATGAAATATCATCTGAGTTAGAAAAAGCTTATCTTGAAGAAAGAAAAACTATACAGCTGCCAGGATTCAGAAAAGGCAAAGTGCCTTTACCTGTTCTTAAAAGACTTTACGGTGAAGCTATTGAATATAAAGCAAGCGAAAAAATTTCGAATAATAAATTTTGGGAAATTGTTGAGCAGCTTAAACTGAAACCAATAAGCACTCCTGCTCTTTCGGATTTGAATTTTGAAATGGGCAAAAAACTCGATTTCAAAGTACGCTACGAAGTGATACCAGCAATTGAAGTGAAAGATTATACGGGTCTTGAAATTGAAATACCTGTTTTTAAAGTAAACGAAGAAGAAATTCAACACGAATATCAGCACTTATTAAAAAGTCATGCTAAATTCGAAGAAACTGATACAGTAAGCTCAAAAGATTGCAAAATTACGGTTGATTTAAGAAACCTGAATGATGATAAAGATTCAGGCGGTAAAGGTCTGGCTATTGACTTAAGCGATGAGAAAGTTAATCCGCAAATACCGGAAAGAGCTTTAGGTAAAAAAACCGGTGAAACTTTCGAATTCAGTTTCAGCAACGAAGTCCCTCAGCAGGATGGCACTTCAAACAAGATCGATTTAAATTATTCAGCTAATATTACAAAAATAGAAAAACTAATTCTTCCTGAAGAAAATGAGGAATTTTTTAATCATGTTTCGTATAATAAAGCTAAAACAAAGGATGAGCTTTTAGCCAATCTAAGAGAAAATTTTGTAAATTATTTCAAATCGCAGACTGATAATATTTATTTAAACAGCCTTTTAAATAAAGTAGTTGAAAATAATCCATTCGAAGTTCCTAAAGGATATGTTGAGACACTTCATCACAGAATGCTTCATGAGGAAGAGGAAACTGCAAAACGCCAAAAGAAATATTTTGATAAGAAATCCGTTTCCGAACAGCTTCGCCCCCGTGCAGAATGGAGCGCAAAATGGCAGATAGTTATGGAAAATATAGCATCTAAAGAAGAAATTAAAGTCGGCGAATCGGATTTGGAGGAATTGGTAAAAAAAGAATCTGCCAGCACAGGTATTTCGGAAGAAAAACTTATGAAATATTACAAGGATTCGGGCAGAGACGAAATAATGCTTGAAGATAAGGTGATAGAATTCCTTAAATCTAAAAACCCTCCTTTGGAGTATGACCCTAAAGAGAGAGCCGAAAAAAATAAAAGCGAGAAAATATCTAAAGAAAAAACTTCCGCAGAAAAAAAAGAAACTTCAAAAGGAACTAAAAAATCAGAAACCTCTGTTAAAAAGAAAAGTTCCGATAAAGAAAATAAGGATTAAATACGATGAAACCTGAAATTTATAATCAGCTTGTACCTTATGTAATTGAACAAACCGGACGCGGCGAAAGAGGGATGGATATTTATTCCCGACTTTTACGTGAAAGAATTATATTTCTGGGAACCGCAGTTGACGATCATGTAGCAAGTTTAATTGTTGCACAATTGTTATTCCTCGAAGCCGAAGACCAGGAAAAAGATATTTGCCTTTACATAAATTCTCCCGGCGGAAGCGTTAGCGCTGGTCTTGCCATTTACGATACTATGTGCTATATAAAACCTGATGTTTCAACAATTTGCGTTGGTCTTGCTGCAAGTATGGGAGCCGTTCTTTTAGCCGGAGGTGCAGATAAAAAAAGGTTTGCCCTTCCGCATTCCAAAATTATGATACACCAGCCTTGGATAGGCGGTTTGCAGGGACAAACAGCAGACATTGAAATTCATGCTAAAGAAATGATTAAAACACGCGATAGTCTTTATAATATTCTTGCAAAGCATACCGAAAAACCTGTTGAAAAAATAGCTAAAGACTGCGACAGAGATTATTATCTTTCTTCGGAAGAAGCTAAAGAATATAAATTGATTGACAATATTCTTCTGAAGCGGAAAGCCCCGGAGGCAAAGAAATAAATTGATTTTTAAGGGGAATATGTTTTCCCCTTTTTTTTTATTGTTCAGGAGTTTTAAGAATGAAAAAATTTCTTCTTCTAATAATTTCATTATTCTCTTTTTTATCTGCCCAAAACGATTTTTTTGCATCGGAAGACATAGTTGTAAATTCATACAGGAATTTAAGTCCTGAAAATTTTAAACAAATAAGCTGGGTAAATAGCAAAACAATTTCTATAGTAGATACCATCGGCGAAAAAGAGTTTCTCTATATTTATGATATTGAAAGCGGAATGAAAACTGATATTATGAATATTGATGAATTCAGGGATATTTATAAATCTGTTTCATTAAATACGCTCCGGCATTTTCCGCAAATCGGCTGGCTTAACCTAAAAGCATTCAGTTTTTTTACAGATTCTACTTATTATAATCTTAATCTTGAAAATAAAGAAATCATTCCTTTAATTAATTTTCCTTCTGCTGCAGAAGATATTACTATTTCGCCCCATCGGCAATTTATTGCTTATACTGATTCAAACAATCTTTTTATAAGCGAAGGAATTGATACTATAATTCAAGTTACTTACGACGGAAAATACGGAATTGTTAACGGGAAAGCTGTTCATAGGAATGAATTTGGGATAGACAGAGGCATATTCTGGAGTCCGGACAATAAAAAAATTGCTTTTTACCGTATGGATGAAACAATGGTAACCGATTATCCATTAATTGATAATTCTGTCTATCCGGCAATTACTGAAAACATTAAATATCCTATGGCGGGACAGACAAGCCACAAGGTTAAAATCGGGATATTCGATCTTTCATCCCGTAATACTGTTTGGATTGAACCCGGCGGAGCGGAAGATAAATATCTTGCTTCTGTTACCTGGGACCCTTCCGGTAGAAATATTTATTGCGCAGTTTTAAATCGAGATCAAAATCATTTAGAACTCCAGAAATTTGATGCGGCAAATGGGAATTATGTAAAAACTCTTTTTGAAGAATCGGATGATAAATATGTTGAACCTGAAAATCCTTTGTTCTTTCTACCCAAAAAAGATTCGGAATTTTTATGGCTTTCTGAAAAAGACGGCTGGAATCATTTTTATTTATACGATACTTCGGGAACTATGATTAAGCAAGTAACTTCGGGTAACTGGGAAATTACTTCGGTTGACGGTTTTTCGTCCGACGGTAAAATGGTGTTTTTTAATTCCACAAAAGAATCGCCTTTGGAAAACCATTATTATTCTGCCGATATTTCCAGCGGTAAAATTGCTAAAATTACTTCCGGTTCGGGAACTCACAATATAAATGCTGGTCCGGCAAAAAAATATTTTATTGATAACTTTAACAGTTTTTCTGTTCCGCGCGAAATAAGAATTGTTAACAGGTCTTCGGATATTGTAAAAACAATGCTTGTTGCTCCCGATCCGCTGAAAGATTTTAAACTCGGCAAATCTTTAATCGGCACGCTTAAAGCATCGGACAATACGGATTTGTATTACAATTTAATTTTACCGGCTGATTTCGATTCCTCAAAAAAGTACCCCGCAATAGTTTATGTTTACGGAGGTCCTCACCTTCAGCTGGTTACAAATACTTTTACTTCCGGAAGATATGCTTTGTGGTTTCAGCAGATGGCTCAAAAGGGTTTTGCTGTTTTTATTTTGGATAACAGAGGTTCTGCAAACCGCGGACTTGCTTTTGAACAGGCAACTTTCCGGAATCTGGGAGATGTGGAAATTGAAGATCAGATGAAAGGAGTTGAATTCCTTAAATCATTACCTTACATAGATTCATCCCGCTTAGGCTTATTCGGCTGGAGTTACGGAGGATTTATGACTGTATCTCTTATGCTTAAAACAAATAATTGTTTTAAAGTTGGTGTTGCCGGCGGTGCTGTTATCGATTGGAACCTTTATGAAGTTATGTACACAGAAAGATATATGGATACCCCTCAAAATAATTTTAGCGGATATGAAAAATCGAATCTGTTAAATTATGTTGAAAATCTTAAAGGTAAACTTCTTTTAATCCACGGCACAAACGACCCTACAGTGGTATGGCAGCACACTTTATTATTCGCGCAGAAAGCTGCAAACTTAAATATTCCTCTCGATTATTATCCTTATATCGGACACGGACACGGAATAGCCGGAAAGGATGCAATTCATCTTTATAATAAAATTACTAATTATTTTATCGATAATTTGTAAACAGTTCTTTAGTTTAAAGAACTGATTTTATTTTTTTAATCTTTTAAGGATTATCATTTTTTATGATTGATACATCAAAGTTTACACTGCTAAAAATAATGACAGAGTTAGTTGCCGGTTCTGATTCTGATTCGTCCGATTTTCCTAAGCAGATTTGCAGTTTTTTAGTAGCTGAACTTAATCTTAAAAGTGCCGCAATTGTATCTGTTTCAACCGAACATCATTTCTCTATTCTCGGGTTTGAAGGCAGCATTATCCCCGATTTCAACGATGCATTATTAAAAACGGAAATTCTTAAATCCTCAAATGGCATTTCAATTAATATCAAAACAGGAGGAATTTTAGGCCGGGACATCCAGTCTTTTTCATCCATAGATATTTCATCAGATAATTCTGCTAAAATACTCCTCATTTTATTCCACGATTTCGATTTCGGCAGCAATGATAAAAACATATTGCTTGATATATCGGAATTTGTAAAATTTATTTCATTAAACTGGAATAAAAAAAGAAACAGCGGATTAAATACTGAAAGTATTGTGCTTAAATCTCTTATGGAATTGCGCACTCCTGTAAATACAATAATCGGATTCACATCAATTCTTACCGAAGATAATATATCTTCTTCGCAGGCACAATACTTAAATACAATAAAAGAAAACGCACAGAAAATACAGCTTAATATAAATGATTTGCTTGATTATATAAGAATTAAAGAAGGGAAAACTGCTTTAAATAAAGTAAATTTAAGTCTCGACCAATTTACAAAACAAATATCCGAAGTTTTCAAAAACAGATACCAATCTAAATTTTCTTCGTTAAAAGTTGAAATTGAAAACACTGGAAATTATAAAATTGATGCAGATGACCAGAAACTGCGTTTTGCATTTAATAATATTCTCAACTATATTATTCTTTCTGTAACAAATCCCGATATTTTAATCAGAATAAATTCTCCGCAATTTCCAGATGTGAAATTTATAATTAATGGTTCCTCTTCAGATATTACAAAATTATACCGTATTTTTGAACCTTTTTCTTTACCAGACAATAAAAATTCGAAGGACTTTAATTTATCCGACACTTCCCTTTTGCTTGCCCGTGAATATATAAAAATAAATAATGGCGAAGTATCGGCTAAAGCTGTTGGAAGTTCCTCTTTCGAAATTTTGTTGAGTTTTGGAAACGATTATAAAGCTGTTGGAAAACAGCTTTCCTCTCTGCCAAAACCTACTGCCGAAAGAAACAGCATCCTTGTTATTGAAGACGATTATGCGGCATCAAAACTTCTGAGTAATTATCTTACAAAATGGGGATATTCGCCTGTAATAGTAAATACTGCCGAACAGACTTTAGAACAGATTTCCCGCACTGTATTTCTGGCGGTAATATTGGATATTTCCCTGCCAAATATAAACGGACTTGAATTATTAAGAAAAATAAACGAACATCCCAACGCAAAAAACACTCCGGTTATTGTAAGTTCAATTGAAACTGAACAGCAAAAAGCCTTTTTAATGGGAGCAGTTGAATATTTTGTAAAACCTATAAACTACAATTACCTTGTTGAAGTTCTTACAAGTTATAAATTGCGTAAAGAGTCTAATATCCTATGCGTTGATGATGATGTTCCTACTCTTAATTTAATTAAACAAGCTGTTGAAACTGCCGGTTTTAATGCTGTTGCAGAACATATCAGTTCAAATGTAATGCCTTTAATTGCGGATAAGCAGATAGACTTGGCAATAATTGATCTTGATATGCCTCACCCTAACGGTTTTGAGCTGATAAAAATTATTAAATCCGACTCTCGATTTCAAAATCTTCCCATTATTATTTACACCGGAAAGGAAAATTTTAGCGATGATCTTAAAAACATTGACGGAATGTTTGAAGAACTTTTAAGTAAAAAAAGTACAAACCTCGAAGACCTTTCCGGAATTATCAGCTCGATGATAAACAGGTACGAAGAACCAACTCCGGCAGAAAAAATTTCGGAAGCAAAAGAAGGTGTTAAAATTCTTTTTGCCGAAGATTATAAACATTCGCAAATTATTGTTACCCGGTTATTAAAGAAAAACAATTTTAATAATGTTGTTGTAGTTGAAAACGGCGAAGAAGCTTTAAAACTTGCAGAGAAAGAAAAATTCGACTTGATCTTAATGGATATGCAAATGCCTGTTATGAATGGGTTTGAAGCTACCGAAAAAATAAAAAATATTCCCGAGTATAAAAATACTCCTATCATTGCATTAACTGCTTTTGCAATGAAAGGCGACCGGGAAAAATGTCTTGAAGCGGGTGCTACTGACTATATACCTAAGCCTATCGACAGTAAAGAGTTTTTAGAAAAAGTTAAATATTACACAAGTTCTGTTTAAAATATATTTTAAACTGCTTTGTCTAACCTGTTGTAATTATGTATTTTACGTTTATTATTTTATAGAATTTGAGGAGTTATGATTAATCCGGTTCCGCGTGTACGTTTTGCTCCGAGTCCTACCGGTTATTTACATGTAGGAGGACTAAGAACAGCTTTATATAACTATCTTTTTGCTAAAAATTGCGGCGGACAATTTATTTTACGAATTGAAGATACTGACAGAAACCGTTATGTGGAAGGTGCTGTTGAAAAACTGATTGAAGCATTAAAATGGGTAAATATTGATTATGATGAAGGTCCCGATAAAAAAGGAAATTATGGACCTTATATGCAGTCGGAAAGACTTGATATTTATAAGAAATATGCACTTGAACTTGTAGAAAAGAAGCACGCTTATTATTGTTTTTGCACCCCTGAAAGACTGCAATCGCTTAAAGAAGAACAGCAGAGGCAAAAGCTGCCTCAGGCAAAATACGATAAACATTGCCTTCACTTAACAAAGGAAGAAATTGATAACAATTTAAAATCCGGAATGAATTACGTAATCCGGCTAAATGTAACTGAAGGAGAAAAAATCAGTTTTCAGGATATAGTGCGTGACAGAGTTGAATTTGACAGAGAGAACATAGATGATCAGGTATTGATTAAAAGCGACGGATACCCCACTTATCACCTTGCTAATGTTGTTGACGACCATCTTATGAAAATCACTCACGTAATCCGCGGTGAAGAATGGCTATCCTCAACACCAAAACATATTTTACTTTACGATTATTTCGGCTGGGAAAAACCTGTATTTGCACATCTTCCCTTGCTTTTAAACCCCGACCGCTCTAAACTGAGCAAACGCCAAGGGGATGTTGCAGTTGAAGATTATAAAGACAAAGGTTATCTGAAAGAAGCATTAATAAATTTTGTTGCCTTGTTAGGATGGAGCGCAGGCGATAATCAGGAAATTTATTGCATCGATGAACTTATTAAAAAGTTCTCTCTGGAGAGAGTAAACAAATCCGGAGCAGTTTTCGATCAGGATAAATTAAAGTGGCTTAACGAAATTCATCTTCGAAGCAAACCTGATAATGAAATTATCCCAATAATCAGAGAATCATTAAAAAACAATGGTTTTGACGATAATAAATTTTCTGATGAATATCTCGGTAAAATTATTTCATCGATGAAAGAAAGAGTCTCTTTCCCTCAGGAGTATGTACTTAATTGCCGCTATTTTTACGAGGCTCCTGCTGCGTATGACAATGAAACCGCAACCAAACGCTGGAAAGAAGATTCTGCTAAACTTATGCAAAAACTAATTGACGAAATTGAGAAATTGAATAATCCCGAAAAACACGATTACGAAAACGCTTTAGCAACGGCTTCCGAAATTACCGGAAGCGGAAAAGGTAATTTCATCCATCCGCTCAGACTTTCAGTTTCGGGTACAGGAAGCGGTCCTGGCGTTTACGACATTTTAGATATTATCGGGAAAAATGAAACAATTAAACGAATAAAAAAGGCAATAGCCGTATTTTCATAAAATTTTGGTAAAATGATGAACGAAGAAAACAAAACTGATCTGGCAGAAGCACCGAAAAATTTCATTCACGAAATAATAGAAAATGATCTGCAAACAAATAAGTACGAAGGAAGAGTGCAAACCCGTTTCCCGCCGGAACCTAACGGCTACTTGCACATAGGACACGCAAAATCTATATGCCTGAATTTTGGTATTGCTCAAAAATATAACGGAAAATGTAATCTACGGTTTGATGACACAAATCCGTCAAAGGAAGATCAGGAATACGTCGATTCGATAATGGAAGACATTAAATGGCTTGGTTTTAACTGGAGCGGAAAGGAATTTTATGCTTCAGATTACTTCGATACTCTATATGAATACGCTGTGAAATTAATTAAGAAAGGGAAAGCATACGTTGATGATCATTCCGCCGATGAAATAAGCAAAATGCGCGGAACCCCTACAAGACCGGGACAAGAAAGCAATTTCAGAAGCAGAACACCCGAAGAAAATCTAATGCTGTTTGAAAAAATGAAAAACGGTGATTTTGATGAAGGTACAAAAGTTCTTCGAGCAAAGATTGATATGTCTTCGCCTAATATGCAAATGCGCGATCCTGTTATGTACAGAATTAAAAAAGCAACTCATCACAGAACCGGCAACAAATGGTGCATCTACCCTATGTACGACTGGGCTCACGGACAATCCGATTCACTAGAAAAAATAACTCATTCCGTTTGCACTCTTGAGTTTGAAAATCACAAACCTCTGTACAATTGGTTTTTAGATGAGCTTGAAATTTATCATCCGGTGCAAATTGAATTTGCCAGATTGAATCTGAATTATACTATAATGAGTAAGCGAAAACTGCTGCAGCTTGTTGAAGAAAAATATGTTTCCGGATGGGATGACCCGAGGATGCCAACGATTTCAGGATTACGCAGACGCGGTTACACACCTGAATCGATACGGAATTTTGCTGAGCGCGTGGGTGTTGCCAAACGCGAAAATATAATTGATGTGGGACTTTTGGAACACAGTATAAGGGAAGATTTAAATAAACGGGCTAATAGATATATGGCTGTTTTAAACCCACTGAAAGTTGTTATTATAAATTACCCTGATAATTCTACAGAGGAAATGGATGCAATAAACAATCCCGAAAACCCAGACGCTGGAACACGTAAAATTCCTTTTTCTAAAACTTTGTATATTGAGAAAGATGATTTTATGGAAAATCCGCCTAAAAAATTCTTCCGCCTTTCACCCGGAAATGAAGTAAGGCTTAGATATGCCTATATTATTAAGTGTGAAGAAGTTATTAAAGACAGTAGCGGAAATATTTTAGAGCTAAGGTGTTCGTACGATCCTGAAACAAAAAGCGGAAGCGGTAATTCGGATAAAAAGGTTAAAGGAACAATTCATTGGGTTTCGGCAGAGCATTCGGTAAATGCAGAAGTAAGATTATATGACAGACTGTTTAATGTTGAAAATCCTGATGAAACACAAGAAGGACAGACATTTACAGATCATCTTAACCCAGATTCATTAAAAGTATTGAAAAACTGTAAAATTGAACCCGCGCTATCCAAAGCTATTAAGGCTGAAAAAATACAGTTTGAGCGGCTCGGGTATTTTTGTTTCGATTCAAAAGATTCATCAATTAGCAATATTGTATTCAACAGGACTGTTACATTGAAAGACAGCTGGTCGAAACTGCAAAAATAAAATTATTTGCTTGATAAAAGCCTGAAAATGTTCTAAGTTTGAAACTCTGTTTTGCCGGAGTGGTGAAATTGGTAGACGCGCTGGACTCAAAATCCAGTGAGGGTTAAACCTCGTGCCGGTTCGAGTCCGGCCTTCGGTACTCAAATCTCGTAAAGCCTTGTAAATCAAGGCTTTTTCTTTTTGTGTGTTGCTCTGATTCTTTTCGACTATCCATCTGTTTTTTTTATTTGTGGAATATTGCATATCCAATTGCAATAATTACCCTCACTAATAACAAACAATCTGCTCAGTTCTAATGCTGTATATCGCTTCTCATCATAATCCTTGACAATTGACAGCTTAAATTCTTTTGATATTTTCCTTCTTTCGGCAATCTCCTTTTTTTCTCTAACATAAACCGTTCTCCTTTTTCGGTCAACTTATGTTAGGGATTGACAAAAAACAGGAATTCAGGGAATCAGGTTTTTAGGATTATAGGAGATTAGGTTTTTAGATTTTTTCTTGATCATAATCGTAATCATAATCTGTTTTTTATCTTTATTAGAGGGATCAGGTTTTCAGGGTATCAGGAGATTATGGTTTTAGGTCTTATGGATAAATTCTTAATCGAAAAAGCAAATATTTCATTTTATCTTAGCTTTTAGGTATTTCAAATCATCCCTATCCTTAAATCTGTTTGACTTGGCTTTATTTTTAATTAATTCTTTAATTCCGATTATATTAATAATAATAGCTTCATTTTCATCTGACTTAATATGTTCCTTAACAATGTTTTGCCAAACTTCTTCAAATTCAACTCCGTCAATATCGTTAATCAAATCAATACGGTTTGGCGGTACGCCGAACTGAAATACCATTCCTTTTTTGTTAAGTATTTCAGGTGATGAAATTCCCGGAACATCATTATCCCAAAACACTGACAATGTTTGCCAAAGTTTTTCTATATTATTCGTATCAGTGGAGTAATATATATCAATATCTCCGGTTAAACGGGCATAACCATAGTAAATTACTGCTTCACCGCCTACAATTGCATATTTTACATCGAACCGGTTCAGCAGAATAAGAAATTCGAAAATATCTTTTGAAAAATATTCCTTACCCAGCATTCTTCGTTTCTCTTACATCTTTGCAGTCTTTTCCATAATATTTTCTTTTTAATGTTTTTGCTGCAATCTGCCTTTCTTCAACCGACATCTTTATTTGCTGTAAAATGTCGTATTTATCGGCAGCTTTTTTATCTTTTGCTATGTTTACAACTCTTTCCATAATAACCTTTTTTATTATACAGAATATATTATTTAAACATAATTTTAACAAGCAGATTAAAAGCAGTTCTAAGTTTTCAGTTATAAGTTATAAGTAAAAACAGGAATTCAGGGAATCAGGTTTTCAGGATTTTAGGAGATTAGGTTTTTAGATTTTTTCTTGATCATAATCGTAATCATAATCTCTACCCCGCTGCTCCCAACAAAAGCATTATAAA
>CAYTFZ010000043.1:0-2095 GCA_964437215.1 uncultured Melioribacteraceae bacterium
TTAAAACCTCTTTATCTTTTAATTGCCCGCACCAAAAGAACTGCCCGCCGCGGTAGTTTATTTATGTTATTATATATTTATAAAAATGGAGTAGGCTAATATAGAAATATATTTGTAAAACACCGAATTATTTTTAATAATACGCATATATATATAATATTGTAAATGTATAGATATGCAATTGCTGCATATTTTAAGGTTGCGTATATGACAATATTTTATTAAACGTTAGACTAAACTATAAGAATTAGTATAGTGCAAACCGTTCCGGCAGACCTCTTGAATTTTTTCACGCATTTAATATTGTTTTAGAACATTATAAAAATATTAGCCTGCCGGCATATTTCGATTGACTTTTACCTGCTTTATAAAATGAATTTAACTCTTCAAAAAAAGTGTTTGTAGAGACGTTCTACTGAACGTGTAAAATGAACGTCACGAACTACAATTTGTGATAGCATTTGGTTAATTTATTTTGCCTGAAATAAGAAAGAGACGTTTATCAGTAACATTTGATTTGGAATGGCATAAAAAACGAGACGTTCTACTGAACGTCTCTACAGTGTAAAATTTTTCTGGTTTAGTTTTTAATGTCTGCTATTCAATTATTTAATGCTTTCGGGTATGCATTATTATTGTAATTTATCCGCAGCTTTTAACAGCTTTAAGAAAAGCCTTTACATTTTCCGTGCTTACATTCGGGGGCATTCCGCCGCCGCAGGACATAATTATCCGGCTTCTGTCTTCGAGAGAATCAATCAATTCTTTGGTTTTTTGTTCAACTTCTTCGGTTGTACCGGCAGCTAAAACATCGCGCGGAGGCAGATTACCCAGCATTGTAATGCTATTCCCAGTAAGTGTTTTTAGTTCGTTAAGATGAACGTCAAAACCCATATTGAAAAGATTGATACCCATTTCGGGCAGTATCGGCGCAGATACGCGGCAAGGTGCATCATTGTGCAAAAATTTAACGGATACATCTGCCGAATAAATTTCTTTAAAATAAGGAAGTCCGAATTCGCGGAATTCAGTTTCGCCTAGAAATCCGATAATATCATCGAGCATTAAAATTCCGTCAATTGTCGGAAAAGTCTTTCGCTGCAGCTCGTGCCATTCTTTCAAAAATTGCGTTATTTTTTTCATCAAAGTTTCAATTTTATCAGGCTGCATCATCATTGTTGTTAAAAGTTCGGTAGTGCCCATCAAATAGCTTGCAATATTAAGCGGGCCTCTTGAAACGGAAAACCTTATTTTGTGCCCGGCAGCTTCAATTTTTGGCTGGGCAAGTTTTAATCTGTTAAGCATAAATGGCAGCATCCCGTCTTGAGCAGGATCAGGCTGATGTAGTTCGTCAATATCGTCTGCCGAATTTACTACTTTGAATGCATACGGAAATTCATTTTCGGGAAAACTGCATCTTGCGCCAAATGCCGAAGGTTCGGTGCACATTCCGTATTCCGACCAGAATCCCGGCAAAAACATAATTTCCGGAAATTCGTTTATCGCTTTAAGGTTTGCATCAAAAAAAATTTCATCGTTCGAAAAATAGTCGATTATATTTTTCCCGTACCAGTTAGGCAGCCAGGGGCAGTCTATTATAAATCCTATCGGCATTGGATTAAAAACTTCACCGTTAATTACTCTTTTAAGTATATCCCATTGTTTATCTGTCATTAGTTACCTCTTTCTTGTTTAGTTCAATTTGTCTCTTTTTTCTGTAAATACATTCTTTCATCAAGCAGGTATCGCACAAATAATCGTTCCAGGTTACTTCTTTGCCAACACCTATTATTCCGCTTACGGATTTAATCGGATTCATCAATGCGGATTCGTTTAAAGAAATTCCGCAAAAGTTCGCGGGCAAAATAGAAAAAAGTTTATGCTGCTCGGAAACAGACCAATTGCAATAACCGGGACTGTAACGATTTGTAATGTTCAAACCATCTTTTTTCATTTCATCTGAAATAAAGATATGAAGCATATCGGCAGCTTTTTCCGCCGCGGCAGATGCAACGGTATCAATTATAAATCCGAAAGCCGCGTCATTTTGTAATTCTTTCTTTGCCCATTTTTCCATTTTATCGCCAATTGTGCA
>CAYTFZ010000043.1:2195-20775 GCA_964437215.1 uncultured Melioribacteraceae bacterium
AGCTTTTACTTTTCGGGTGAATAAATTCATCGGTAACGGCTAACCTCTTTCACTATTGCTTTTATGTGACTGGGTGTAGTTCCGCAGCATCCGCCTATTATATTTGCTCCTGCATCAATCAGCTTAGAAATTTTAGGGGACATTTCTTCCGGCGTTTCAGGAAAAATTGTAATTCCGTCCGCATAAACCGGTCTACCGGCATTAGCATGAACAAGTATCGGAATATTTCCATCAGTTTTTCTTATTTTGGAAACTATTTCAACCATTTGGTCAAAACCGTTTCCGCAGTTTGCTCCTATAATATCTGCACCGGCACTAATAATTGCCGTTGTCATTTCTTCGGGAGAAATTCCCATCATCGTTTTAAAATCACCTGAAATTGTTTGTTCGAAAGTGAATGTACAAACAACTTCAAGTCCGAAAATTTCCTTTGCCGCTTTTATCGCCAGAACCGCTTCGGAAAGATCGGACATTGTTTCAATACAGACTGCGTCAATACCGCCGTCGTACAAACCTTTTATCTGCACACGAAATCCTTCAAGAAGTTCCTCTTCCGAAACTTCTCCCATCATAAGCATTACTCCTGTAGGACCAACCGACCCTAAAACAAACTTATCAGTTCCGGCTGCTTCGCGCGATATTTCTGCCGCTGCTTTATTCAGCTCATAAGTTCTTTCGGCAAGCTCGTAATGTTTTAACTTTTGCGGACTTCCTCCGAAACTGTTTGTTAGTATTAAATCCGCGCCTGCATCTATATAGCTTTGCGCTACATTTAACACTTTTTCCCGGTTAGTAATATTCCAAAGCTCAGGGCACTCTCCGGGCTGTAATCCGGATTTATGCAGAAAAGTCCCCCAGGCTCCGTCGGAAACAAGTATTTTTTTTTCTTTTAAAGCTTTTACTATCGATTTCATTTGATATTCCTTTTCAGCTTGCTTTGTTAAATTTTGCAAGAAATTCAACTGCACTTTGCGGGTCGTGTGCGTAACCGTCAGCACCCATTTTTTCCGCAGTATCTTTTGTGAGTGGTGCACCGCCGACTAAAATTCTTATTCCGGGATATTGTTTTTTTATTTCCTGTACTGTTTTAGCCATACTATCCATTGTTGTTGTAAGCAATGCGCTCAAACCTACAATGCAATCAGGATTATTTTTAATTGTATCCAAAAATTTAACGGGCTTAACATCAACACCTAAATCGTGTACTTCCCATCCGCTTCCTTCAACAACCATCGAAACAAGGTTTTTGCCTATATCGTGAAGGTCGCCAGCTACTGTTCCAATTACAAACTTGCCTTTGGCTTTAACGCTGCCCGTCTGAAAATATGGTTTTAGATGAGCCATCACAGCTTTCATTGCTTTTGCAGCCATCAAAAGTTCGGGAACAAACACTTCATTTCTGCTGAATTTTTCCCCTATTTTCAACATTCCTTTGTTGCAGCTTTCAAGAATATCTTCAGGATTCATTCCGCTTTCCAAAGCAATTTTTGTTAATTCATCACTTCCATCCTGTCCTCTTAAATCCGGCGGATATGGCGATACTTTATCAACTTTTCCTCTTTCAATGCAGTATTCAATTTTATCAAGTAATTCGCTCATAAAAACCTCACAATAACATTTTTTCTTAACTTTGTTGAAAACACATTATCACTTTTTAAATACTCAAATTGGCTGATATTTCTATTTTGCATTATTTTTTCCTGTAAATTTCGTCATTTCCTGTATAGCTGAACCAATTAAAAACAGCTTTATTTTCGCTCGTTTTTCCAAGCGAAGTGCAGTACATCGCAAAAATTCCACCGCAAAAATCTCTTGGTATATCTGTGCTTATAAATTTCCCGTCTGCATCTTTCATCAAAACTTTCCAATCTTCGTTTCCTGCTTTGTAAGAAAAAGTATATTTATCCTCGTCGGCATCAATCTTAAACTGCACTTCGTCAGCATCTTTTTTCTCTCCGATTTTTTCTGATGCAATAAGTTCAATATCGTTTTCTGCATCCGGATTGGATTTATAAAGCTGGATAACCGAATTGCCGGCTTCAACAGATTTGCACATATAATAAAAATGATCCTCATTTTGAAATGCAAGCAATCCGGCCTTCTCATTTTCTGCTTCCGGTTTAAATTCCATTGATGCAGATGCTGTTCCTATTGCATGCTGCTGCCTTCTTGCAATAAGACTTGGATTTGATAAGCCCGAACAGGTTTCAGGTCTTAATTTAATCTTTAACTTGCCTTCTTCAAGATCAAACCATTTCTCTTTGGGCGTTCTTAAAAATATCCAATCAGGATTTAATGTTGAATTATTAAATTCGTCAGTTAAACTGAAGTTTCCGCTGTAATAATTTGGTTCGTCGCTTGCTAAATCAGGAAACGGATGCGTATAAAAATGCTGAACTTCTTCAAAATCAGGATTTATAATCGGCCAGCCGTTTTTCCATTTTACCGGAGTCATAAAAGTTTCGCGTCCGGTGTTGTAAAATCCGTCTTCGTAAGGTTTATATGGTCTGCATCCTAAAAATACTGCCCACCAATCTCCGTTTTGAGTTTGAATTAAATCCGCGTGACCTGTTGATGTTATTGCATTTTTTCTAGCCGGATCTAAATGTCTTTGGGTTAATATCGGATTATTTTCATAAGCAGTATAAGGACCCATTATGCTTGTGCTTCTGAAAATTACTTCCGAATGATCTTCTGCTGTTCCGCCTTCGGCAGCCATAAGATAATACCATTTATCAATTTTATAAATATGCGGACCTTCAATCCAAATCGGTTTTTTCGAAAAATCTACACCGCCGTTAACAATTACTTTGTTATCGCTTATAACTTTTAAATGCTCAGCATCAAATTCGTTAATTCTTATTGTCCTGTGCCCTTCGTACAATGGTTTATCATCCGGAGCAACGCTGTTATAAACAATATACGATTTGCCGTCTGCATCAAAAATCAATGAAGGATCAATTCCGTTAACTTCCGGCAAATATACAGGATTTGACCAGGGTCCGGCAGGATTTTTTGCTGTAACTACAAAATTCCCCTTACCGCTTGTGTTTGTGCAGGTTACGTAAAATAATCCTTCGTGGTAATGGATAGCCGGTGCATATAAACCGCCTGAGGTTATTGCTCCTTCTAAGTCAAGCTGCTCAGGTCTGTCGAGAATATGCCCGATAAGTTTCCAGTTAACAAGATTCTTACTGTGAAATATGGGAATACCCGGGAAATATGCGAATGTTGAATTTACAAGGTAATAATCGTCTCCAACTTTGCAAACACTTGGATCGGGATAAAAACCTGACATTACCGGATTTGTGTACGTCCGTTTTTGCGATGAACAATTAACATTTAATAGTAATATCATAAATAAACCAATAATTATTTTCATAAAAACTCCAGATTAAATATTATTATTTTGAACAACATGTATTTTTCTTTATATAGCTCTGAGGAGCACCAAGGTAAGATTCTAATGATTCTCCAGTTTCAACTACAATTTTTTGCAAAACAACACCCGGGTCAATAATCCGGAATTTAATGGCGTGTTTTCCCGGATTATCAATTTTAATTTCCGAATTTATAACAGCAATATTATTTGCAACCCATATCTCCCAATCGCGCATAGTCAAATTTTCGTGCATATTTACAATTTTAAAGGGATTATCATCAACAGCAATGGCAAACCGTAAGCCCTGATTGTTGTGGAAATTTAATGTAGGAGATAAAAATGATTTTATTTTAAATGTCCCTTTGCTGAAAAAATATACATCATATTCAAGATCGGCTCCTTTTCCCTCGGCAGACTGCGGCTGTGCATTTCGCGGAAATATAGAAACAGCTGAAGATGTTTTTCCCAAATTTGGAATAACCTGCCAGTTAAACACTTCCGAATCTATCGCTCTCGAATAGTTTTCGGCTTCTATTGAAATATATCCGTTGCTTTCTACAAAACAACCGGCAATCTCATCAACATTAACTACAGGATTATTTACAAGAACATTTATTTTAACTTCATCTTCGTTTGCATAAATTGTGAAAACTCCTGTTTGGGTTCCTTGAGGTACATTTTTCCAATCAATGGTTACAAATATTTTCTCTGTAAAATCAACAGAGCCGGCTGATTTATCAATTAAAATCCAAGGTTCACGTGCTTTTACAGAATAATTTAGAGTTTTACTTCCTCTGTTAAAAATTTCGATGTAATAATTTTGTTTATTGAATTTATCGAAAACTGGCAATTGCAATATTTTAGTTTCAGGATAATATTTTTCAGAACCTTCCGCCATAACGCCTAATTTTGATTCTTCCGGAATTTGTATTTTTTTAACTGCCGGCATCACATTTTTGTCGGGCTGCTGCCAGTAAGTGTAACCGATATGCGTCTGATCCATCATATGACTCCACTTTCCTTCTGCAAGCACATTATTATAGTAATTTGTAATTTCAGCATCTTTCTCAAAAAGTTCTTTTACTCTTTCGGCATAAAAGTTTGTTTCGGCTCTTTCCTGTTTTGCATATAAATGGTTTTTTGCCGCAGCTAAATACATTTCATTCAAATTTGCGCTTGCTTCTGGCTGATGCATAACCAGCTGGTAAAAAGCATCTTTTAACTCATTCGGAAGTTTTGCAGAAATTTTCTTAGCTTTGTCAACAATTTCGTTGTATTCGTTTACAACTGTTTCAAATTCCCTGAAGTTTACTAAGCTGTAAGTATTCTTATCCAATAATTCCGGTTTTCGGCGGGAATTATATTTTGTGTATTTTTCCAGAATCTCAGAAATATCTTCTGCGTATTCTTCGCCGAATTGTTCTGCCGCCCATAATCTTGTATATTCCGGTAATCTTTCAGCCGTCCACAATTCAGGGTTCCAAGCAAAATCTAAAAAGAAATCTATCGGGAATTCCATCGGTTTAATATCGCCAACATTTACAAGCCAAATTTCCTTTACACCAAATTCGTACGCAAGATGCATTTGCTCCCAAACTCTTTCAATTTGGTTTGTATTCAGCCATTTATAATTCCGCGGTCCGCCAACGTAATCGTAATGATAATAAATTCCATACCCGCCTTTCCGGAGTTCTTCGCCAAGTCTAGGAAGTTTGCGGATATTGCCCCAGTTATCGTCACACAAAAGCAAAGTTACGTCATCGGGCACGCGCATTCCTTTGTCGTAATAATCCTGCACTTCTTTATATAAAGCCCAGACCTGTGGAATTTCTGTAATTTCTTTTCCGGTTACTTCTGTAAGAATTGCACGCTGGTCGTTTACAATTTTCTGAAGTAGCGAAACGTTTGCATCCTCACTCATCGGCTCGTCACCGTCGCCCCGCATCGCAAGAGTTACAACACTTTCATAATTCCCCATTCTTTCTATGCCTTTACGCCAAAACTCGCGAAGCACGCTGTCATTTTTCTCGTAATTCCATTTTCCTTTTCCGTATCTGCGCCATTCGTCGTGCGCCCTCATCATCGGTTCGTGGTGGCTCGTGCTTACTACAACTCCCATTTCATCGGCTAATCTTGGATTTTCAGGATCATCATCGTAAAAACACCTTCCCCACATTGCCGGCCAAAGGAAATTTCCTTTAAGTCTTAATATCAATTCAAAAACGTGTTCGTACATTTTATGATTGAACATCTCTGTGCCGAACTTTTTTTCAGCCCAGCCCGATAAAGCAGGAGCTTCATCATTAATGAAAATTCCTCTGTACTTTACTTTCGGCTCGCCATCAGTATATTTCCCATCCACAAAATATAATTTATCCGATTTTTTTGCAGGAACATCAGCCCAATAATGCCAAGGCGAAACTCCTATTTTTTGCGATAAGTCATAAATCCCGTAAATTGTCCCGCGTTTATCGCTTCCGGCAATAACTAACGCTTCATCAATTTTGGGAAATGGATTTTTTACTCTCTGAATTACAAACTTTTCATTTTTACATTCTAAATCATCTTTATTTATTTTCTCTCTTTTAATCAATTCATCAATGAATTTGCTTTTCCCGATTGTACCAATTATTATCACCTCAGTATTTTCTGAAAGCACATTTAGCAGTCGCGGTTTTTTCCCAGTAACTTTTTCGAAATCAGCTTGCAAATGAGATGCAATGCGCAAAACACCCGGAAAATCATCTTTATCAATTAATAAAGGTGCTATCTTTCCGTTTTCTGCAAGAATGAAACTATCAGGATCTTTAATACTCTTTATATAATTTTTATTGTCGGCATTTACTTCGTTATATATCTGAAGAATAACAAGGAATGAATAAATTATCAACTTCATACTGTTTATAAAAATTTTAATTAAACGTTTACTTAAAAATGTATAGAACATATAATTTTTCCTATTTATTCCTGGATACTTTTTAAATTTTCTTAGAATATCTTCGGTTCGTAAATCTTAAAATTGCCGCTTACTTGGAGCATTGCAAGCATATATAGTAAACCGTCGTAGTATCGTCCTTCACCTTTGGGTATTTCCATTTCCCAAAGTTCTTTAACAAATTCTTTCCTGATGTCGTCCGTTGCGGCTAATGCGGCAACTGCATTCATTGCAACTAAGCCGGGATTTTTACTGTCATTTTTTTTCTGTCCGTCAAGCGTGTACAAACTTACGTAATTTTCCATTCCCTGCGAATGAAAGAATTTCAGCAGTCTGTTACTTTGTTCAACCGCCCATTCATCTGCTTTAAACCATTGATAATCTACTGCTACATTCATTGCAACCCGCCAGGCATCATATTGAAAATCATCGGTTCCTCCGTTCCAGGGATTGATTCCTCTTCCGTCAAAATGAGCGTAATCAGGAGCTAAACCAGTTTTAGGATGAACAGTTTTTTTCAAAAATTCTCTGCTGGTAGTCGCTGCATCAGTCCAGAACTGATTATCCTGTTCAGCCCATTTTGCCCAAAGCTCGAAATAATGAGGAGTATGATAACTTGGATCGGTAAAATCATCCGCTTCGCCTGCAGGAACAAACACTACTTGCTTTTCCTGCTTATTAAACATATTCGTTATGTCTTTTGGGTCGTCGGATTTTTCAATTTTGTTAAGCATATTTTTTAAAATATTATTTGCTTCTGCCGAGTAATTAAAAATTCCCTCGCCGTCACCCCATCTGCCGGAAGCAAAAAATAAAGCCGTAACATACCATATTTCGCCGTCCGAAGCCGAATTGGAGTCTAACTTTTCGCCATTAGTTTTTGCCTGCCAGGCAAAATATCCTTCGCGGTTTTTTGTTTTGTGTTGCAAATAAGTTTTTGCCCATTTCCAAAGTTTATCAAATTCATCTTTTTTATCTAATTGAACAGCAATCATCATTCCGTAGGATATTCCTTCGGTTCTTACGTCGTTGTGAATAAAATCTTGAATATACGCCATATCTTTATCAACAACATAAAACAACCGTTCAGATAGACTATCGCCATAAAATAATTGCTCCCAAGCTTTATTTATTTTTTCATTTACTAACGATGAATCGGTTCCAAGCAAGTCTGTAAATAAATTTTGATATTTTCCCGATACAAATGAACATGATTTTTCATCTTTTGCTTTTGGAGAACAAGAAACAAGGAGGTTTGACATCAACAAGACTAATACTATTGATATTGACAAAAATAATGCGATTGTTTTTTTCATAATACTTTCCTCATTTATTGCTTTTTAACATTACGCAAATTTATGAATTTGTTTATTTAAAACCTCTTTTTTATGAACAAATGTGATACAAATTAGTTTTTGTATCTAGAATTTAGGTAAGATGAATTGGCATCATTTAATTAAAAAAAGGTGTAGAAAGGAAACAAGTTATTGGTAAAAAAAGATTTTAGCTGTGAAATGAAAATCAAATATTAACATTTAAAAAAAAACAAGGGAATTTCTGGCATTTAACCTTACTCTTCCCTTTTAAAATTATATATATTACAATAAACTTAATCTCTATTATTTACTAAGATGTCTAGTTTCAATCTCGCGGTTTATTGCATCAATTTTATCGTCTTCCAATTCATATTTCGAAATAATAAACATCGATAATGCAAGGAGTATCGCCGGTATTACAACAACCAGCCATAAAATACCGTTTTCAGCACTTGGGGCTTGTTTTTCTATATCAGCATTAAAATTCGTAATCGATAAAACGATACCCGGAATAACACCGCCCATAGCAAAACCGGCTTTAAAGAAAATTCCCGTCAAAGCATTAACAACTCCCGATATTCTTTTTCCGGTTTTCCATTCTCCGTATGAAATTACCTCAGGCACCAAAGCCCACATATATCCCGTTGCTACGATAACACCTGTTGATTTAATGAACTGAGCAACATAAATCAGCCACAGTTCACTTTTAAGTGTCGGGGATACTGAAATAAAATATAACATCGCCATACCAATAATAGCTACTGTTAGGAATACATAAAACAACCTTTTCTTCCCAATGGTTCGTTTAATTACCGGTACAAGCGGTAAGAATATAAATGCAGGAATTGATCCCAATGCATTAAATATAGGCAAAGCATCCTGCCGCCCGATATTATACTGCATATAATAAGCTGATGCAGAGTTACCTACAGCCATCATAGCAAATGCGGTAATAAAGAAGAAAGCTAATACGCGAAGCGGTCTGTTGCGAACAAACTCTGTAAAAAGATCCGAATATTTAACCGTATCTATTTTATCGGTATCCATTACTACACGTTCTTTAGTTTGAGTAAAGCAATAAACGAGCAATATTAAACCAACAACGGCATAAATAGTCATAACAATAAACCATGCAGATGAAGCTGCAGGTTTTGACCAATCGTTATTTGGAGACATATGCTGGATTAAAATCGGTACACCGAACTGAACAGCAAGACCGCCAATGTTTGCCATAAACATTCTAGTTGAAGTTAATACTGTAATTTCATTGGTATCTCGTGTTAACGATGCGTTTAAAGCTCCATAAGGTACATTTACTAACGTATACAAAAGAGAAAGGGTAACATAAGTAACATAAGCATACCAAAGCTGACCCGAAAAACCATTCCAAAATGTTAGAATTGCTAAACCGGTAAGAGGAATTCCGCCAAGTACCAAATAAGAACGATACTTCCCTAATTTAGGATTTCTTTTATCAACAAAAGCTCCTACAAAAGGATCCCATAATACGTCAACTAATCTTACAATTAAAAACATAAATGCAGCAGCAGCCGGGTCGATGCCGAATACATTTGTGTAAAAAAACAATAAATATGTTGCAACTGTCTGATAAATAAGATTCTGTGCCAAATCGCCTGCACCAAATCCAATACGGGCTAACCAAGATAACTTGTAGAACCCTTTCGAGTTCAATTCACTTTCTGTTTTAATATCCATCTTGTTCCTTTAATTATAAATTCATTAATGATTACAATTAATTATTTTTTTTTGAGTTTGTAAAAAAATTCAAATTTAACCTTGCAAATATAATTCGTTTTTTCTGCAATTACTTCATTCACACAATGAAATGTTTTATTCAAACACTTATTATTTTCATAATTGCTGAATAAATTCCAAAAAAAATCTCAGACAAATCCAAAAACAATTCAGGACTTAAACATTCCTTCTCTTTCTCTGTACTCAAAATAATCAAAATCAGCCGGTTTTTGCATTCCTGAAATATCTTGGCAACACATTCCAACAAATGAACCGGTAAAATGGGCATCGCCTCCGCCTTCCTCAAATTCATCAGAAAGTGTGCTATAATCGAAGTCTTTACCTATTCTTACCCAATCTGTTCCGTTTATTGAATAAAAAAATCTTAATTTATCGAAATCAACTGTAAGACGAAGATATATATCATCCTTTTCATTCAATTTAATTTTTTCATCAAGTGGGAAATCTGCATTACCATTAATACTTGTCATAATATCAATGCATTTCCCCAATTTTTCATCCCAGGTAACATTTAAATAATAAAAATTCCTATTATCATAGAGACAGATTAATCCGGCCATCTGCTGAAAAGTATCCGGCTCGAATTCCATTTTTGTTTCGGCAGTGTAAAAAAAAGATTGCTGCCGGCGAGCTATTAATGCCTGAGTATGATGAGAACTTAAAGATTCGCGCCCTTTAATTCGTAGATAGCCAGGACGTTCAGTAAGTGAATATGAGTTTTCGTTAAGTTTAACACGCAAAAATTGAAAATTTATATCAAGTTTATCTGAATTAAAATCGTCTCTGATATCAGCTTTTTCCCATTTATGCTCAGGTAATTTAGGAGCAGGAACAAGTACTTTAGGCTCGTTTCCTCCGCCTTCAAGTCTTATCCATCCGTCGTTTGTCCATTCCATTTTCTGGATGGCTGTTTCGCGTCCCATCGTACATCTTCCGCGTGATGGTATATGCCTTCCGCAAAGATGAACCATATACCATTCTCCATTTTGAGTCTCAACCAAAGAAGCGTGACCGGATCTTTGTAATTCCAAAGCTGGATTATAAAATGAAGTGAGAATTGGATTGGAAGGATCTGCTTCGTAAGGTCCGTCAATATTTTTTGACCGGGCCATAGTTACTGAATGACGAAGTACGGTTCCGCCTTCTGCAGTAAGCAAATAATAATATTCGTCTTTTTTATATAAGTGCGGACCCTCTACCAATTGTATTTCGGTTCCTTTGAAAATATTCTTAACTGGTCCGACAAGTTTTTTTTCTTTCTCTGAGTATTCCTGAAGTAAAATTCCATTGAAGGGATGATGATTTTTTCTGTGATCCCATTGCATATTAACCAGCCACTTTCTTCCGTTGTCATCATGAAATAATGAAGGATCGAAACCTGAGCTGTTCAGATAGACTGGTTCTGACCAATCCCCAAAAATATCCTTTGCAGTTACCAGATAATTATGCGAATCTTTAAATATTCCTCGGAATGTTTTCACATCTGTATAAATAAGGTAAAAAGTTCCGTTATTGTAAGAAAGACACGGAGCCCATATTCCGCAAGAATTAGGATTTCCAGCCATATTAAGCTGGCTTGTTCTATTCAGCGGATGAGCAATAAGTTTCCAATTCACCAAATCTTTTGAGTGATGTATCTGGACACCCGGGAACCATTCGAATGTTGAGGTTGCAATAAAATAATCGTTACCAACTCGTAAAATGGAAGGATCGGGATTAAACCCCGGTAATATAGGATTAACTATTTTCATATTAAGTTGACTCCTTATGTAATTTACCATGCCCTTTGGATAAATATTGAACTATTTTATCTTCATTTTTTTTATAAAGCATAAACCGTTAAGCTTAATCTATAAAAGAATTTATCTTTTCAACGAAAATACTTAGAAAAACAAAATTTAGGTAACCTTTCTTTGTCTCACTTCAAAATATTATAAAAACTTTGAATAATAGATAATTTAATAATCAAATTCAATAAAAACCTGTAAATAGCAAACTAATTTATATATCTGAGCGTATGAAAAGTTAATTACAATTGATAATTTGCTTAAAAGGTTTGATAAATTTATAATTCCGGTTACTTATTTCACCAAAATTAGTTTTGTTTTTTTTTGATAGAATATTGGGATGAGATTATAAAAACCTGCCCCTTAAAAAAAGAGGCAGGCAATAGAAATAAAATTTATTTAAGCTTAATAAACTCTAGTTTGAAAATTAAATATTGTCCCGGTTCAATATAACCAGGAATTCCTTCATCTCCGTATGCTTGTTCGGCACGAAGATAAAGTTCCCAAATTGAACCTTCCGGCATAATTGTAAATGCCATCTGAACGCCAATAATATTTGTATTAATAACTTTTTCTACAGGTTGTTCATTAAACGTAGAATAAATCAGTTTTCCGTCTATTGTTTTTAATTCCAAATTCATTACTGCTGTTTGTTCCGGTTTTGCAACTTTTCCTGTACCCTGTTGAACAATTTTATAAACCAAGCCTAAGCCAGATTTATCGAAAACCACGTTTTTATCTTCTAACATCTTCTCGATAAATTTCTCTCCTGCCTCAGTGTTTGCTTTAACTTGCTCTTTCATTTTTGCTGCCCGTTTTACTTCCTGATCTTTCTGTAAACGAACTTTTATCGACATAACTTCTTCGTTGGTAAACAAATTTGTATCGCCCAGCGCATCAAGCATACCCTGGTTAACAAAATCGGGATTAAGTGTGTTGCCGTTTTTCTTATGATAATCGGCAAATTCGTGCCCTACTAAGTAACTTAAACTGTCGGTTATGTTCTTAAAATCGGGTTTTTCAATTCTTTCTTCCTTACACGAAAAGAAAGCAAATGAGACAAATAAAATAAATGCTACATACTTCATATATTCTCCAGTAATTAAATTTCAACTTAAATTGGACTAATTGGGGGGGTACATTTTTTATTGTATTCCGGTTCTTTCATTTTTTTGTATCTGATCGAGACCGTAATGACTGAGCAGCGTATCAATAGATTTCATTTTTTGTATCATTTCCGGTACACATTCTTTGGCATCGCCGCCCGATTTTATTTTGCGAAGCCATTTAAAAATTTCATCCTGAGTATTTTTTAATTCTTTTGCCAACCTGAAAACAGTTGTATAGTCTTCACTTAACATTTTCTCTAACACCTAAAAAATTATTTGCTAATATAATAAAAATTAAAGAAAATTATCAGCTTAATTTGAATTAGTTATACTGCCAGACGTATTTCTATAATAAATATAAGTTTTATAGTCTGTTTTAATAATTTTTGCAAAGTCTTTTATCCTTTCAAAAAAGTCAGAATCCTCACTGTATTCGATATTGTTAAATCCTCCCGCGTTGATAAAAATATCTTTTTTCCCAACAAAAGTTCCGCCTATCACGCAATCGTCCAGATTTATTTTTTTTGATCTGTCATTTTTATCCGGCACATATTTATCGCCGATAATTTCTGCTGAACCGTGCACTAAATCCGTATCGTTATACAAATGGAATATTTCAATATTTCGTTCTAAATGTTCTGGTTTCCATTCATCATCGCTTCCAATAAAGGCAATGTATTTTCCGCAGGCTGCTAAAATTCCGGTGTTTAAAGTTAACGGAAGTTTTTTGTTCGAATGCCGCATATATCTTATTTTTGGGAATTTCTCCTGATATTCTATAATTAAGCTGAAGGTCTTATCGCTGCTTCCGTCATCTATTACCAGTAACTCCCAATCGGTAAATGTTTGAAGGATTACTGAATTGATTGATCTGCTTAAATATGAATGCCTGTTAAATGTTGGAAGAATAACTGAAACTAAAGGATTTGTTTGCTTGTACAACTTCATTTTAAAACCATTTTAATAGTGATTAAAAGATTTTTTCATATATTTCATACTCTTTTTAATATTAAAACATAATCAAATTTTTTCACTTTTGGGGATTTGCTTATGAGCACAAGAGAACAAACAAAATATTTCGAATCCCTTAAAAGATTCGAAAACAAATTTTCGGATAAAGAAAGTTCTGAATATAAAATGTTTAAAAAGCGCCATATTGATGAAGAAGATTTGGATAAACTTTCACTTGAAAAACTCAAAGCGCTCTATAATAAATATTACGTCAATCGCGTAAAAAAAGATTTATCCGGTTTATTTAAAAATTCAGATACAAACGAAAATATATAATTTTTGTACTAATAGAGGAAATAATGAATCATAAAACTATTCACAGAGCGGTAGCAGCGTGTGTTTTTCTTATTACTGCAGTAGTTTATTTAATGACAGTTCAGCCAAATGTTAGCTTTTGGGATTGCGGAGAATTTATTGCATCTTCATATTATCTGCAGGTGCCCCACCCGCCGGGAACCCCGTTTTTTCTTATATTGGGAAGATTGTTTTCGATGTTTCCAATCGGCGATAACGTTGCTTTCAGGGTCAATCTTGTTTCTGTGATTTCAAGCGCTTTTACTATTTTATTCCTTTATCTTACCGCCGTTAAAATTATCCAATTTTATAAAAAAGATGACTCGAAAGGTCTGTTAGATAATGTAGCCACTTATATTGCTGCTGCAATAGGAGCTCTTTCTCTTGCATTCAGCGATACTTTCTGGTTTAATGCTGTTGAAGCTGAGGTTTATGCTCTGGCAACCTTTTTCATTGCATTTGTCGTCTGGATTATGATGGTTTGGAACGAAAAAGCCGATGAACCCGATAACGAGAAATATCTTATTTTTATTGCATACTTAATCGGACTTTCAACTGGTGTCCATTTGATGTCGGTTCTTGCAATAGTGCCGATAGTTATGACAATTATGTTCCGGAAATATTTTACTGACGACAAAGCTTTAAAAGTTTCCGGATATGTTTTTTTAGCTCACGCAGCCGTAATTATTATAATCTCTTTGATTATGTGGTCTTCGCAAACAGACGGACCATCTTCCCGAGAAGCATACTATGCATTCGATTCCCGTTTTAAATTGTTTGCTGGCTTTGTTTCATTAGTGATTATGCTTATTTTCTTTAAGAAAGTTTTTAATTGGAACTCAATTTATCTGCCGATGATTTTTGGAGCAATTGCCCTTTTTGGCACTTACCCCGGAATAGTAAAGTACCTGCCTGAACTTCTATACGCTCTAAGCGGTGACAGTTCTACTGCTGCTATTGCAGTGATTGCTATACTATTGGGATTGATTGCTTATGCAATTTATTATACAAACAAGAAGGAAATGAATACTCTTAATCTTATTGCAAAATGTATACTTTTTGCGATAATCGGTTTTTCATCATATACTTCAATTATTGTTCGTTCGAACTTAGATACGCCAATAAATCTTAACAGCCCAAAAACTGTAAGTGCATTAGTAAAGTATCTTAACCGCGAACAGTACGGCGATTTCCCGATTTTTAAAAGACGTTTTACAAACGAACCTCATCAGCAGGGAGTGTTTACAAATTATTCAAGCGATCTCGATTTCCTTTACCGCTATCAGATGGATCATATGTTTAACAGATACCTGATGTGGAATTACGTGGGAAGAGAATCTACTGAGCAGGATTGCGGCGTAAATGTCGCACCTTTTAACGGTTTTTTTAACTCCATAAATTCGGCATTGAATTTAAAATACCAGTTTAAGGGAGATATCGGCAATTCACTTTTGGGAATTCCATTTTTAATCGGGCTGCTGGGGTTATATTTCCATTTCCGGAAAGATTGGAAAATTGCTTCGGTTTTTCTTGTAATGTTTATTTTCCTTGGATATTTAACTGCCTTTTACCAGAATCAGCAGGAACCCCAGCCGAGAGAAAGAGATTATTTTTATGTAGGCGCTTTTTTCGTTTTTTCAATTTGGATTGCCCTTGGCGTGCGCGGAATAATTGATATTTTAGTTGAAAAGTTAGCCGGTAAAAGTCATCAAAAAATAAGCATTGCCGGAGTCTTAGTTTTAGGCGTTGCTCTTATTCCTGCAAATATGCTTGCTGTTAATTATTTTGAACACGACCGTTCCAGAAACTATATTCCCTGGGATTATTCATATAACATTCTTCAAAGCGCAGCTCCAAACGCAATTATTTTTACAAACGGCGATAACGATACATTCCCGCTTTGGTACCTGCAGGATGTTGAAGGCGTAAGAAGAGATGTGCGAATAGCAAATCTTAGTCTGCTTAATACCGATTGGTACATAAAACAGCTTAAAAATACTGCGCCTTACGGTTCGCAAAAAATTAAAATGACTTATTCCGATTTTGAAATAGATAATATTTCAAATACCGGTTATATCCCTTGGACCCCGAAAGCTGTTGCAGTTGATGTTCCCAAAAACATTATAAATGAATTTAATGTAACAGATTCTTCGGTTACAAGTAAAGGCAGATTGGAATGGTATTTACCTGATTATGCAGGAATGAAGGTTCTTCGCATTCAGGACGCAATGGTTAAAAGCATAATTGACGCAAACAAATGGGAGCGCCCTATTTACTTTGCTGTAACCTGCTCCGAAGATTCGCGCATAGGACTTGATGAATATATGAAAATGGAAGGTCTTGCTTTCCAGTTTGTACCGCAAAAAGCTCCGGCCAATAAAGAATATATGGATGAAGACTTAATGTACAAGTTTTTATTCAACGAACCCGAAGGATACAGCAAAGATTATCAGCCAGGGTTTAAATTCAGAGGCTTAAACGATCCTACAATTTTCTTTGATGAAAACCATATAAGAATGTGCCAGAACTACCGAAATTCCTATCTGCGACTTGCTTTGCAATACTACAATAATATAATCGATTCGCAAAAAGTAATTTCGATTCTTGACAAAATGGAAGAAAAGATGCCCCGCCGGATAATTTCGATGGATGTAAGACTTAAGTTCGATATTTCCGAACTATATTACAATGCGGGCGCACACAAACAATATAATGAACTTGCCAATGAAATTATTGCCGAACTCGAACCGCTATTAGCTCAGGGGATAGGGGAAGTTAACAGCCGTTATACTCCGTTCCGGATGCTGTGGGCAACATACGATTATTTGGGAAGCTACGATAAAAGCTTGGGACTTCTTTATAAACTTGAAGAGTTAAATCCTGGAAGCAACGAGATTAAATCATACATAAACGCTTACAAATCCAAAATTGCCCAAAGAGATTCACAGCTCGCTAAATCGGGTTTAACTAAATAAAATTGAAAAGGCTGTTTTTAACAGCCTTTTTTTTAAGGATTTATTTTGAAAATATTGATAATTGCACTTTCGGGCATTGGCGACGCTTTAATGTTTACGCCCGCTTTAAAAATATTAAAGGAACAAATCCCTGACGCGGAAATTGACGCAATGGTTATGTACAGCGGAGTTAAAGATATTTATTCCCGGCTGCCGCAGATAACCAATGTTTACTTACACGATTTTCTTAAAAAAAGCAAAGCGGAATCGTTCAAATTCGTTATAAATCTGCGGAAAAAATATGATGTTTCCATTAATGTTTATCCGTCAAACCGCAAAGAATACAACGTGATAAGTTTTTTAACTGGAGCCGGAAAAAGGGTTGCCGTAAGCTATAAGCGGCAGGGATTTAGAAATTTAGAATTTTTAAACAATATAAGAATTGCAGAAAACGACAATTTTCATAATGTTGAAACCAATATAAAAATGGTTGAATGTTTAACCGGCAATAAGATTGCTCAGCCGTTCCCCGGTTTAATGTTTCCTTTAAAAAGCGAAGAACAGCAATTTGCCAATACTTTTTTTTCGGATTACAACCTGAATACTTTTAAAAATATAGTTGGTTTTCATCCCGGCTGTTCAACCCTTAAAAATCATATAAACAGAAGGTGGGAGCCAGGTAAGTTTATTGAACTGGGCAAAAGGCTTATTTCCGCGGGGAATACATGCATTTTAATTTTCGGCGGTCCCGATGAATCCGCGTTAAAAAATGAAATCTATAACAGAATAAATTCCGAAAAGTGCTTTGAAGTAAATGTGAAAAACCTTGCCGAAACAGCCGCGGTAATGAAAAAATGCTCGCTGTTTGTTACCAACGATTCAAGCCTGATGCACGTTGCTTCGGCAATGAACCTTAAAACCGCAGCTATAATAGGACCTACAAATACAAATTACATCCGCCCTTGGAACACCGGGCATAAAATATGCACGCTAAACCTTGAATGCTCCCCTTGCTTTTTCTATTCGCCCAAACCGCTTAATTGCAGCCGGCAGGATGTAAAATACAAATGCATAAAAGAGCTTTCGGCAGATTTTGTTTTTAAGGAAATAGAAGGTTTTATCAATTTGGGCTGAGTTTAGAATTTCTTATATTCAAAATACTCGCCGTTGGTGAATTTTTCTTCGCTTTCGCAGTTATTTACTTTGGCGGGGCACTTATTTTCCTCGAGATTTGAGAATTATTCCTCGAGGGCGCACAAATTTACTACGGCAATGCGCAAAATATCTTTGCTGCCGGACATATTTTCCCCGGCTTCGCGGTTATTTTCTCCACGCTTGTAGTAATTTTCCGCATTAACGAAGAAAATAACTCCGGCACCGGAGAGTTGAACCCCGGCACCGGTGAATTTTTCTCCGGCAAAAAAGCTTACCGGAATATCTTGCTTTATTAGTTTTTACTAGCGGTTACTTCTGGCTTTGCGGATTTAGCGATAAACCTTTGCTTAAGGTCGGCGGCAATAACTTTTGCAGCGGGGGCATTCAACCGTGCAGCGTTTTTTACCGAATTGTAATATGAAAGAGCCGAAACATAAGCTTCGCTTCCGGAAAGCATTATAGTATCATCGAGAGATGAAACCAGCTGCTGCAAAGGACGAAGAAAAGCCTGCAGCGTTTCCACGGCTTCAATATCTTTCTTCATTTCTTCCACATCAACAAAAGCGGGTGTAAATTCCTTATTTGCAGTAGCATATTCAAACGCTTTTTTTACAAACGGAATTGTGCCGTCGCCCATTTTAGGTATTGCCCGTCTTTCATCCGGGGTTAACGCTAAAAGATGAACGGCGAGTTTTTCGTTAATTACCTTAATTGCTGCCTGAATTTCGGATGCGGTTTCGGCAGGGATACTTACTGATATTTTGTTCTCTGCAACCATTTTAGCTCCTTTCTTTTTGTTATTGACAGGTTATTTATACCCGGCGATTGCCGGGATTATCTGTAACAAATATAAAAGTCTTT
>CAYTFZ010000044.1:0-20694 GCA_964437215.1 uncultured Melioribacteraceae bacterium
AGTCTGGACCGTGTCTCAGTTCCAGTGTGGCTGATCATCCTCTCAGACCAGCTACTGATCGTTGCCTTGGTGGGCCTTTACCCCGCCAACTAGCTAATCAGATGCAAGCTCATCCCTTGGCAACCTTTCGGTCTTTAACAACATCACCACTCGGTGCCGCTGCATTATTCGGTATTAGCCACCATTTCTAGTAGTTATTCCCATCCAAAGGGCAGATTACTTACATTTTACTCACCCGTGCGCCAGTTTACTCATCTCCCGAAAGAAACTTTCTCCTTGACTTGCATGTGTTAAGCACGCCGCCAGCGTTCGTCCTGAGCCAGGATCAAACTCTCCGTTGTAAAGTTTTTACTCAATTAAAATTGGCGTAATTTGCTGTATGCTTTTTATTTTTTAACTAAAATTTCTACTTCTAGTCGTTCACTCTTTCAAAGAACTAACTTTATTAAAACGAGACTTCTAACTTACCATTCTATATCTTATTTGTCAAGTCGGTATCTTAACCTTTTTTCTTTTTTTCATTCGCCTTTATAAAGCGTCTCGTCTCATTTTCTAAAGAACTTATTCATTTTTTTACAGACTTCAAATTTACAACCTTTCTGTTTCCTTGTCAAGTGGTTTTTGTATTTATTTTTTATTTTTTTTCATTCAGATAGGAACTTTAATATTTTTAATCTGTTATATATAATTATTTATTGATTATTAAAAAAAAATCTATATTTTAAAAGTAGTTAATTTTTCATAACCGGAGGTTATTTCGAATAATATCTACTTCTTTTTTCACATTAACAAAAGAAAGGGGTATAGTATGAATACCAACAACAATCCGTTATCGGAACTTATTACTGATGACATTTATGATCTTTTAGAAAGCAAAGGTCTTATTAACGAAAAATCGGTTCGAGATTATCAAATCCGGAAAAAATTTAAAGATCTGAGAACTCAGAGAATCAGCGCTAGCGATGCTATTGATGCTTTGCGTGAAGAATATCCGTATCTGCAATTTGATACTATCAGAAAAATTGTTTATCAAATTCAAAAATAGTGATTGACAAAATTGTGATCTTATAATTATATTCTCAGAAGTGCTTTCAGAGATTTTGATATCTTTGATTGATTTTAGCCCAGTGTTACCCCCAAACGCTGGGCTTTTTATTAAAAAATTAAAAATTACGGTGTTATGGCTAAAGTAAAAAAAAGTTCAAAACAGTCTGCTGTCAGAGTTAAGTCTCCTTTTAAAAGTTATTGGTATAAATATAATATATACCTTATTTATTTTGGAATCGGACTTTTAATTCTTGGATTTTATCTGATGGGTTCAAAACCTTTCGATAATCCTGTAGGATTAAGCTTATCTACAATAATTATTTTGTTTGCCTATTTAGCAATTTTTCCGCTTGCTATATTATTTAAAAAGAAAGAAAAAAAAGATTCGGTTTAAAATAGCATTTGCTGATAATTTTAATTCAGGTTTTATTATTGAATTGACTATATATTTACTGTTGTGATTTCTGATAATTAAACTTTACGAATATATTAAAAAGTTAAATTGCTTTCGGATAATTTACTAAAAATACGGTTTCTTCTGGATATTGAAGGGATTGGTATATACAGGGTGCTTTCTCTACTTCAAAAATTCAGTTCTTTAGATGAGATTTTTTGTGCTTCGCATTCTGAGCTTTCTTCTGTTGACGGAATAAGCAAAACTATAGCCCAAAATATTTTAAGCTCGCAAGATAAAATCAATCTTCTAAAGAATAAACTTGAAGAAGAAAGTAATATACTTGAAAAACTTGATGCTGATATTCTAACGTATTTTGATGCCGACTACCCTGCAATACTTAAAAAAATTTATCTGCCGCCTCTTATTTTATATACTTTGGGCAATTTCAGTGGTAAAGACAATTATTCTGTAGCAATTGTCGGAACCCGTAATCCAACTAGTTACGGAAAAAGCGCTGCACGCAAGTTTGCAAGAGAATTAGCTGAGCAAGATATAACAATTGTAAGCGGGTTAGCAAGAGGCATTGATTCTATTGCACACGAAACATCTTTAAATGCCGGAGGGAGAACAATTGCAGTTACCGGTTCGGGTCTCGATGTTATTTATCCTCCTGAAAATAAAAAATTATATGAACGGATTAAAGAGCAAGGAGTAATTGTTACAGAGTTTGAACCTGGTACGAAACCCGATGCCCAGAACTTCCCAAAACGTAACAGAATAATTTCAGGTCTTTCTTTAGGTACATTGGTTATTGAAACTGCTTTGAAAGGCGGAGCAATGCAGACTGCTGCTTATGCGCTTGATCAGAACAGAGAGATATTTGCAGTTCCAGGTAACATTGGAGTGGAACAAAGCACTGGCTGCAACATTCTTATTCAAAAAGGCGAAGCCAAACTTGTAAAAAATGTTGATGATATAATTGAAGAATTAAAAATAAAAAATCTTACCAAAAAGGACAAACTAAAGCCAATACCTGAAGAAGAACTAAACTTTTTTGAAGAGAAAATATTAGGTCTGTTGAACGAAAAAGAATTGCAAATTGATGAAATAGCGAATAAAAGTCAGATTTCGACAGCCGATTGTCTTGTCCATCTTCTTTCACTTGAATTTAAAGGATTGGTAAGGCAATTACCGGGCAAGGTTTTTACAGCCGATTAATATTTCTTTTTCCCTTTCCACAATCTTTGAAGTCTTTCTTTCATACTTTTTTCATTTCCGTTTTCGGTAGGAAAATAAAACTGACTGTTTTTTAATTCTTTCGGGAAATACTCTTCAGTTATAAAATTTTCAGTGAAATCGTGAGGATATTTATAACCATTTGAATAACCGATTTCTTTCATAAGGCTGGTAGGAGCATTCCTGAGATGTAATGGTACAGGAAATTGAGGTCTTTGTTTTACAACTGAATAAGCTTTTGATATTGCGTTATAAGAAGAATTGCTTTTAGGACACGATGCAAGGTAAACTGCACACTGGGCAAGTATAATACGGGCTTCGGGCATACCTATTTTCGTAACCGCATCAAAAGCAGCATTTGCAAGCAACAGCGCATTCGGTGACGCATTCCCGATATCTTCCGAAGCAAGAATAATCATCCTCCGTGCAATAAAAACCGGATCTTCTCCGCCTTCCAGCATACGAACCATCCAGTATAAAGCCGCATCCGGATCGCTTCCGCGGATACTTTTTATAAATGCCGAAATAACGTTATAATGTTCTTCTCCGTTCTTATCGTACGAAACAGCTTTCGACTGAATTATTTTATTTAATAAATCTTTGCTGATGACAATTTCATCATTTTTTGATTGATGAAGAACAGCCGATTCTAATATTGAAATCATTAAACGGGCATCGCCTCCCGATAAAAAAATGAGATGATCGGGATCGGTAATATTTATTTTCAGTTTGCTGAGAAATTGATCGGTTTTTAAGGCGCTATCAAGAATTTTTTCGAGGTCTTTTTTATTCAATTCTTTTAATACATATACTCTTGCCCGCGATCTTAAAGCAGGAATTACTTCGAAAGAAGGATTTTCGGTAGTAGCTCCTATTAAAATGATTTCACCCGATTCAACCGAAGATAGCAGCGCGTCCTGCTGGGCTTTATTGAATCGGTGAATTTCATCAATGAATAAAATAGTACGCTTACCGAAATTAAGATTTTCAATAGCTTTTTCGATAACAGCCCTTACATCTTTTACCCCGGATGAAACCGCATTGAGTTTGAAAAATTCGGAACTTGTTGTTTCGGCAATAATTCGGGCTATTGAGGTTTTCCCAGTTCCGGGAGGACCCCATAAAATAAATGAAGAAATAGCATCGTTTTCAATCATTACACGAATCGGCGCTCCCTTTCCTAAAAGTTCATCCTGACCGATTATATCATCAATAGTTTTAGGTCTTACTCTTTCGGCTAAAGGGATTCTGGAATTATCCGTATTCACTTTTCAGCCTGAATTTCTTCAATAACAAACGATTCTTCATTCGGTCTGTGCATTCTGTACTTTTCGCGGGCAACTTTTTCTATTTTATAGTCATCTTTATTAAGAGAATCTATTTCTTTCTGTTTGGTCTCTATAGATTTTTCTGTATTTATGATTTCATTATCAAGCTTTTCAATTGCATCGGTTGTTTTGACGTATTTAATAATTCCGTATTGATTAAAAATCAGAAATGCGATAACTAAAATTACTACAAGCATCAATGCTGCAGAAATCAGTTTATTTTTTATTTTACTCTGCTTCATATCATAGCTGATTGAATAATTCTGTCCACCAGATCGTCGTAACTTATTCCCGCAGCTTGTGCCGATTTTGGTAAAAGACTGTGGCTTGTCATTCCGGGCAGTGTATTTATTTCGAGGCAATAGCATTCGGAATTCGGCATTAATCGGAAATCCACCCGACTGTAACCGCGGCAGCCTAAAGATTTATATGCTTTAATTGCCTGATCCTGAAGTTTTATTTTGATATTTTCGGGAAGTATTGCCGGAACGTCATAAGAACACATCCCATCGGAATATTTACACTCGTAGTCATAAATTTCGTGAACGGGTTTAATTTCAACTGGCGGCAAAGCAATTTCATTCAAAATGCCAACTGCTAATTCTCTGCCTTCAATAAATCTTTCAACAAGAAATTTATCGGAATATTTGAGTGCGGTTTTTATAGCCGGAAGAACGTCTTCTTGCTTTTTGCAGATCGAAAGTCCTATTGTGCTTCCGCCGCTATTTGGCTTTATTATTGCCGGATAACCAATTATATTATTAATGAAATCCAAAACTCTGTCATAGTCTTTTTCCGAATTTCCAATTATCCAGTCTGCAGTTTGAACTCCGGAATGACGGAACATAACTTTCGAAAAATCTTTATCCATTGCAAGCGAACTTGCTAAAACACCGCAGCCGGTATATTTTATTCCGCGCAATTCTAAAACCGATTGAATAGTTCCGTCCTCGCCCCATTGCCCATGAAGCGTTATGAATGCAACATCGGTTCCATCAAATAAACCGGAATTGATTACGTCAAGATAATTCCTGTTAGATAATTCCGCAGCGTCTTTTTCCTTAAAATAATCTTCTTCATTTTTCGGCTGGTTAAGTCCGTAAGCAGGATCAATTATTTTGTAATTGTAACCCAAGTTTTTTAAAGATTTTGTAATTGAAAATCCAGATGATTTTGATACTTCTCTTTCGGGCGAGGTGCCTCCGCAAATAAGCACTACTTTAATCTTACTTCTGTCCATAATATCTCGAAATTTTTAAAATTGAATTATTAAAATTACTAAAGAAAATTTAAAAGCAACTTATAAAATGAATGAAGAGAAATAAAGGATTAAGTTTTCTGTTTCCGGAATGAATAAAAATATTTTCAATTAATTCCGTTCAATTTTTCAAGCCGTTCCATTATTTCCATATTTATCACTCCTTCTTTGCCCGCTGGTTTCGGGTATTCGCCTTTAAGTATAGAATTTTGGAATTCTTTAAGAAGGAGCAGCATTTTGGGTGTTCTTCCGCGGAAAGCTTTTTTCTTTTCGCCCACAAGATCAATAATCAGTTTAGCAGGAATATGTTTTCTTCCTATTACATTTTCGATTGCAATGCTTCCTTTATATCCCAAAATTTCTATACGGTTAAAAGCTTTTTCGGAATTGAATGAAACACAGAATCTGCCGTAACCTGAATTTTTAAATTTTGCTATGCCTGCCGAAAAATCATCAACTTCGCCCTTAAAAATTACATTATCAGTAAATCCGGTAATTTGCTCAATTTCGCCGCCAAAAAATCTGAGCAGATCAATCATATGTGTTCCGAGATCGCGCAAAGCTCCGCCTCCGCTTAAGTTCTTTTGATAGCGGAAATTTTCTCCAGGAGGAAGCATTATATTGAAATCAGCCGAAATTGAAATAATTTTTCCTATAAGTTCGTTTTTAATTAATTCCTTTGCCTTCAGAATAAGCGGATGAAAGCGGAAAACATAGTCAACTGCAAGGAACACATTGTTTTTTTCGCAGACTTCAACCATTTCGGCAGCTTGTAAAGAATTAAGAGCCAAAGGTTTTTCGCAAAGAATATGTTTGCCAGCCTGTGCTGCTTTAATTACCTGCCAATGATGATCGGAATTGCGTCCGGAAATGTAAACTGCATTTATATCGGATTTAAGAAATTCATCGAAATTGCTAAATGCTTTTTTAGCGGCAAATTTATCGGCTATAAATTTTGCCCTTGAAATATCGGAGCTGTAAACCGAAACAAGTTTACTTTTCTTAAGCATCTGCAGCGATGGAAGAAAAGTTCTTTCGGCAAACAATCCGCATCCGGCAACTCCCCATTTCAACTTTTCAACAGACCGGTGCGTAAATTTCAATTTTTTTGAAGCTTCTGATAATTTCATATTTTTAGTTTGTCCATTAATTTGGTAATAGGCTTTGCATTTTGCATTATATAAAAGTGAATTGCCGGGACATTATTGTTTAACAGATCTTCTACTTGCTTTGCTGCCCATTCAACACCGACTTCGAGAACGTGTTCAGGTTTGGCTTTTAATACTTCATCAACAAGATCAGCAGGAATATCGATATAAAAGTTTTTGGGAAGATTGGATATGTGCGCTTTGTTTGTAATAAGTTTTAATCCGGGAATTATAGGAATTGTAACACCTTTTTCACGACAGCTTTTAACATAATTGTAATAGTTTTTATTATCAAAAAACATTTGTGTTACAATATAATCGGCGCCTTTATCAGCTTTTAATTTTGTAAATTTTATATCAGTATCCTGATTAGGAGCTTCGAAATGCTTTTCGGGGTATCCTGAAATTCCTACGCAAAAATTTGTTGGATCGGCATTTAGCAGCGAATCTTCAAGATATTTTCCGTGATTCATATCTTTAATCTGACCAACTAAGTCCGATGCATATTCGTTAATGCTTCTTCCAAAAGAAGTTTTCTTTTTATAACCGCTTTCATCCCCTCTTATTGCAAGTACGTTGTCAATTCCCAAATAGTGAAGTTCAATTAAAAAATCTTCAGTTTCTTCTTTTGTAAAACCGTTGCATATAACATGGGGAACAGCATCAATGTTGTATTTATTTTGAATAAGCGCGCAAATGCCCAATGTTCCGGGACGTTTGCGTTTAATTCGCATCTGCAGAGTACCACCTGAACCTTCTTCGTATACTACTTCGGCAGCATGGCTTGTAATATCTATAAAAGGAGGATTGTACTTCACAATATCTTCCAAAACTTCTAGAAGAGCTTTAATATCTCCGCCGCGTTTGGGTGGAATTATTTCGAAACTGATTAAAGGATTTTTTGCTTTTGCGAGATGCTCAATTACTTTCATTTTTTTCCTGAGATTTTACGAAATTTACAATTTTATTTTATTAAGTACCTAAATTTAATTTTCTTCCGGTATTAATTCCAAAACTTTGATGTTTTTATCAGAAATCCAATTTCTTTCGGTAAATACTTTTATATATTTCCCTTCAAGCCACTTTTTGGTCATATCCGAATAATGATTGCTGAAAGTGTGCCCCGACTGCCCCGAAGGAAGAATGCATTCAAAATAAGCGGGTTCGGCAAAATCGAAAATATACCTCATCGAAGGGACGAGTTCGGTTTCGTAACTGCCGTTAAAAGAATATTCGGTGTTAAAAACAGTGGTGCCGCTTCCTCCTATAGGATAAGGACCTATATCGAAAATTTTGTCGAGCATTTCCGATTCGCCATGAAAAAAATGCTTTAACGTAAGTTTATGAAGTTCTCCCCATTGCCAAAGAGAAATATCTTTTCCGAAAGTTCTTTCCAATTCCTTTATCGCCTGCAAAAAGCTGAGCCGCAGAATCTCGTCGCGGGTTTCTTTCTTTTTAGTAATTACATTGTCGAACCAAAGAGTATCATTTTTTTGAAGCAGATTCTGAATACTTCTGTAAGGCACATTTTCGACAAAACAAAATTCCTTAAAAAGATTTTCGCTCATTTGGTCTTTATATGTGTTTTCGAGGAGTTTATTGAAAAACACCTCGAATATTGCCGGAACCTGACTGCCGGCAGGCATTTTATAATCCCATTTTTTTAAAAGTTCCAGAGAATGATATTCAAGTCCGTTAAGCGTGCTATTGCTATCGAAGGCATTAATAAGATACTCAGTAATTTCTTCGGCATACAACGATTTGAAATCGTTTTGATATTTTTTAAAATCGGCGCTCGAATGTCTTTGTTTTGATGAAAGAAGCTGATTTATTCTTTTAATTCTGGAAGAAGGCTCCCACATATTGGAAATATGATAGCCGAAATTTTTAACCGGTTTATTGTTTGCCGAAGCAATAAAACCTTCTGCCGGATTTAAAATTTCGGGCATTTCCCCGAAAGGAACAAATCCCTGCCAGTCGTATTTATCTGTTGTACCGTCGTAAATAAAAGATATACTGTTGACTTCCCGCATAGGAAGTCTTCCGCCGAAAATATAAGCTATATTTCCGGTAGAATCGGCATAAACAAAATTCTGCGCCGGCGAATTGTAATTTGAAAGAGCTACTTTAAATTCAGAATAATTTTTTGCTTTGTTAACTTTAATAATGCATCCTATTTCATCGCTGAAATCCAAGGCAGTCCAGCGCATGCTTATATTATTTTTTTTGTGGACCGGATCGGGATAAAGCGAATTAAAAACATGATTTTCGGAAATAACAGGACCTCTGTGTGTTTTTTTAATTTCTATCTTTACTGAAGCAGAGTCTTTTACAGTAATTGTTTCTTCGGCAACCTTAAGATTTTTCCATTCGTTGTTGAATAAATATTTTTTTCCGGTGCTGTCGAAAGTTTCGCTGTAAAAATCACAGTCATCTGCCATGCAATTTGTAACAACCCACGAAATACTGCTGTTTTTCCCTATAACAACAACCGGAATTCCAGGCAGCATAAATCCGGAAACGTTGAATTCAGGTGTATGAATATCGGCAATGTACCATTTAGCCGGAGTTTGAAATGATAAGTGCGGATCGTTTGCAATTATCGGTTTTCCGCTTTCAGACCGGATTCCGCTCACAGCCCAGTTATTCGAACCTATGTGCGTACCGTTTCCCCATCCGATAAAATTCCTGAAATTTTTGGCAGTATTTATAAATTCGAAATCAGCTTTTGCAATTTTATTTATCTCCTGAGGAATGATATACGGCATATTTTCCTCGTAATCGGGGATTATATATTTAACAGAATCTTTGCCAAGCTTTTGCGCCAGATGAGTATATGCAATATCTGTCCACCAGCTTATGTTCAATTCCCAAGATAAAAGCTTTGCAATTAAAAGACTATGTTCGGGTTTCCAAGGTTCGGGGTTGTAATTCAAAAGATCGAATTCTACCGAAAGAGAATTAGCGTTTTTCCGGATATATTCGTTTATACCTTTAGAATACGCTTCAAGAATTTCTATTGTTTCTTTATCGTATTTTTTCAGGTTTTCTTTTACATGTTTATCCAAACCTATTGTACGGAACATCTTATCGAAAGCAAGGGTCTTTCCACCGAAAATTTCACTTAATCTTCCCTGACCTGCCCGGCGTATCATATCCATTTGAAACATTCTTTCGCCGGCATGTATGTAACCCAAAGAAAAAGCAGCGGATTTGAAATCATCTGCAAATATGTGCGGAACTTCATTTTCATCAAAATAAATTTTTACATTTCCATCCAGACCTTTTACTTTGGCTTTGCCCTCGTGTGCCGGCACATAACTCTTTACGGAAAAATATGCTATTGCCGCAAAAGCTGATAGTAAGATTAAAACTGCAGCCGGCAGGATAATTAATGTTTTTTTCCAGCCCATAATTCCAAATTATTTTATATTTTTAATGCACGAAATTACAACAAAGTAACATCAAATAAAATCGGATACCCGAACAATTTAAAAATAAAACAGATAAAGTTATGGAACCTATGTTAGTTATTGTTTTGCAGTCATTGTCGTTAATTGCTTTAATTGTATTGATTTTTCTTATTATCAGATTGCTTAAAAAAGATGACCAGGCTTTCAACGAAAAATTAATAAGCTTTTTAAACGAGTTTTCGGAGAAGTGGGAAAAACTTTTAAAAGATGAACTTGGCAGAACCCGCGAAGAGCAGAATAAAAACGCGCGCGCCGAACGCGAAGAATTGAGCGGCTCGATTAAACTTTTCAGCGATCAGCTTTTTAATAGAATGACTGATATTGCAAAAATGCAAAAAACGCAGCTTGACATTTTTGCCGAACAGCTTACAAAATTAACTTCAAGCAACGAAGAAAAAATCGGCAGACTTCAGGAAAAAGTTGAAGCGCAGTTGAAAAATATTCAAGAAAACAACGAGAAAAAACTTGAAGAGATGAGGAATACTGTTGATGAAAAGTTGCAATCGACTCTGGAAAAACGGCTTGGCGAATCTTTTAAACAAGTAAGCGAACGGCTTGAGCAGGTTCATAAAGGACTTGGAGAAATGCAGACTTTAGCAACCGGTGTAGGAGATCTTAAAAAAGTTCTTACTAACGTAAAAACCCGCGGCACATGGGGCGAAATTCAGCTTGGCAATTTAATAGAGCAGATTTTAACACCCGAACAATACTCAGCAAATGTTGAAACTAAAAAAGGCAGCGGCGCCCGGGTTGAATTTGCTATTAAATTCCCAGGAAGAAACGGCAGATCCGAAGAAATTTTATGGCTGCCTATTGATGCAAAATTTCCACTCGAAGATTATCAGCGGCTGCTTGAAGCACAAGATGCCGCAAATCCCGAATTGGTGGAAACTGCTGCCAAAGAAATTGAAAAAAGAATTAAACTGGAAGCAAAAAATATTTCATCAAAATATCTCGATCCTCCGGCTACAACCGACTTTGCAATTTTATTTTTACCGATTGAAGGATTATTTGCCGAAGTTCTGCGCCGTCCCGGTCTGGCAGATTCCATTCAACGCGAATATAGAATTCTGCTTGCCGGACCTACAACTCTTGCTTCAATTTTAAACAGTCTGCAAATGGGTTTCCGCACGCTTGCAATAGAAAAACGTTCCAGTGAAGTCTGGCAGCTTTTAGGCGCAGTAAAAACAGAGTTCGGAAAGTTCGGCGAAATTCTTGAAAAAACTCACGATAAACTTGAACAAGCAAGTAAATCTATTGGCGACGCAACACGCAAAACCCGCACAATAGAGCGCAAACTCCGCGATGTGCAGGAACTGCCGGCTGCCGAGGGAATAAAACTGCTTGGTGAAAACTCTGATGATGATGAGATTTCAGAAAATTGACTTTCGCAAAATTCTAATACTAATTTAATGCGGTATAAATGCCCGAAATAATAAAAGTAAAAGTTGAAAAAATAATATACCACAACCCGGCAAACAATTATACAGTTGCCGTCTGTCTGATGGAGGAAGAACTTCCTGTAACGGTAACCGGCAGTTTTGTAAATATCCGCGAAAAAGATAAATTTATTCTTACAGGAGAATGGACAGAACATCCGAAATACGGCGACCAGTTTAATGTTCAGGCTTACGAGCCGGATCTTCCCAAAAACAAAACAGATATTGAAGCTTATTTGGGTTCTGGATTATTAAAAGGAATCGGTCCGGCGATTGCAAAAAAAATAACCGAGCATTTTGGCGAAAAGACGCTCGATATTCTTGATAACGATATTAACCGTCTTCGCGAAATACAAGGAATAGGCGGAAAAAAATTTGACGAAATAAGCGCTTTATGGAATTCGCAGAAAGTTTTAAGAGGACTTGTTATTTTTCTTCAGAAGCACGATATAAACGCCGGTTATGCCAATAAACTTTTTAAGTATTACGGAAGCACAGCGCAGGAAATTATCGAAAATAATCCTTACAGACTTATAGATGATGTTTGGGGAATAGGCTTCAAAAAAGCTGATTCAATTGCGATGCATCTCGGTTTCAGTAACGATTCTCCATTCCGCATTGAAGCGGGCTTGCAGCATTTGCTTAAAACTTTTGCCGACGAAGGCCATATTTGTTATCCTTACCGCCAGTTTATTTCTAAAGCAGCCGAATCCTTTCAACTCGGATACGACATTATTGAAAGCTGTGTTGAAAATCTTATTGATAAAGGGAATTTAATAGTTGAAAAAGAATTATGCCGGAATAATGAAGATTCTTTTATTTATCTCGATAGGTTTTATTATGCCGAAGACGGCATAACAAAACATCTTAAATCAATCAGTTCGCTTAAAAACTCAAACTTTTTTATTCAGATGCACGAAATAAAAAAGACTATTGAAGATCTGAATATCGAATTTGATGAAATTCAGGAAACCGCAGTTAAAAAAGCTTTATCCGAAAAAATAATGATTCTTACCGGTGGTCCCGGAACCGGTAAAACCACAATTCTTAAAGCAATTTTAAATTTAATGAAAAATGCCGGCAAGAAAGTTTTGCTGGCTGCTCCTACGGGCAGAGCAGCAAAAAGAATGCAGGAAGCTACAAATTATCCTTCTGTTACAATTCACCGTCTTCTGGAATTTTCGCCGCAGGAATTTATTTTCGCCCGCGATGAAGATAATCCGCTTGAATGCGATTATTTGATTGTTGATGAATTTTCGATGGTTGACCTGATGCTCTTTTATTCACTAATAAAAGCTGTCCCCCTTCAATGCGGAATGCTGCTTGTGGGCGATGCCGACCAGCTTCCTTCGGTGGGTGCGGGAAATGTGTTCCGCGATTTAATTAACAGCGGCAGCCTGCCTGTAATAAAACTCGAAAAAATTTACCGGCAGGCTGAAAAAAGTTTAATCATTCAAAATGCGCACAAAATAAACCAGGGAATAATTCCTACTTTCACAAATGATATGAGCTCCGGCGACGATATGTATTTTTTTACTATTAATAGCAGTGAATTAATATTAGAAACTTTATTAAGACTTTGCAAAGAAGAAATACCCTCCCGTTTCGGTTTTGATGTATCAAAAGATGTTCAGATAATTGCCCCTATGTATAAATCTGCTGCCGGCGTTAATAATTTAAACACTATTCTGCAAAACGCGCTTAATCCGATGGGAAAGGTTATTTTAAACAGAAATTTTGAAATCCGCGTTGGCGATAAAGTTATGCAGACGAGAAATAATTACGAAAAAGATATATACAACGGCGATGTTGGGAAAGTAACAGCTTTTAATAAACGCGAACAATATTTAATTGTAATGTTTGATGATAAAGCAGTAAAATATGGATATACCGAAACCGACGAGCTTGTTCTTGCTTATGCTGTTACAGTTCACAAAGCTCAAGGAAGCGAATACCCTGTTATTATTATGCCTCTTGTAACAGAGCATTATCCGCTTTTGCAAAGGAATTTAGTTTATACTGCGGTTACCAGAGGTAAAAAACTTGTAATTTTAATGGGAACAAAACAAGCGCTTGCAATTGCGGTAAACACGAATAAGTCCGTTAAAAGATTTACACTTCTTTCCGAAAGGATAAAATCAGTTAATTAATTTCCCGATTCTTTCCAGTCTTATTGAACCGATAATTTTAAATATTTCGGAAATAGAATAGTTACTATCCCACGAAAGAAGAATTATAAACGGTGATCCAAGAACATTTTCCCTGGGAACAAAACCCCAAAAACGGCTGTCGGCGCTGTCGTCTCGGTTATCACCCATCATAAAATAGTAATCCGTTTTAACCGTATATTCATTTGTTTCGTTACCGTCTATATAAATTTTGCCATTGTTAACAGCAACAACTTCTCTTTGGAATTCGCGGTTTATAAATGTTTCCCAACGTCTGATATTTTGAAGATTAAGCTCGATTTTGTCTCCTTTTTTAGGAACGACTAACGGTCCGTAATTATCTTCATTCCATTTGCTTGTTTGTGGAAAAATGCCTGGTTCGTTGCTGTCGGAACTTTTAACATAATCACTTTTATACTTCATTTTAGGCGCACGCGGAAATTCCTTTCCGTTTACAAATAATACTTTATTTATTATTTGAATTGTATCTCCGGGTTCGCCAACGCATCTTTTTACATAAGATAAAACTTTTTTCGAGTTCAATTCATCTCTGTCGCCTGGATAATCGAAAACAACAATATCTCCTTTTTCAGGATCGCCGATTTTTATAAGATTTGCAAACGGCAATCTTACATCTGTATGCGGAATATTACGCGGAGTAGATAAATCGTAGGCAAGCTTATTAACTAAAAGGAAATCACCAGTAAGAATTGTGTCTTCCATCGATCCTGTAGGAACCATGGAAGGCTGAACAACTGAAGACGCCACAAAAAATAAAATTATTCCAAGTATTACAAATTCGCGTATGTTTTTTATAACATTTTCTTTGCTGAACTTTTTTGCTTTTTTTTCCATATCAGGCAATCTTCCCATATTCCGTAAATTATTGAACCGAAATATCCTAATTATAAATCTCTGTTCAAAACAATTATTTAAAAATGATGTCTGTTAGATTGATTAACAGAAAGAAAGTTTCATTAAAATCCGATTTTTTAATATTATAAATTTTTACACAATTTTCTTATTTCATCAGCTTTTTCAAAGTTATAATTTTAGCAATTGTTTTTATTGATTTTTATATTTTTCCATCATCAGAAAACGCACATTTTTTTTATTATAATAACCGGATAACAAGCTTTATGAAAAACTTAAACATACCTCCTGTTTATTTGGCGCTTTTACTAACAAGCCAGATACTTGCTTTCATTTTTCTGCCAGATTTTAACATTTTAAAATTTCCTTATTCGCTTTCAGGAATTTTATTTATTGCTGCCGGCTTTATGATTGCTGGTAAGACCAGAGATATACTTGCAAAGCATAAGACTACTCATAAATTTGATGATCCTGTTTATCTGGTAACAGAAGGAGTTTTTTCTAGAACGCGGAATCCTATGTATTCCGGAATGATTTTATTTTTACTGGGATTTTCTCTGATTTTCGGAAATATTTTCGGGATGCTTACTCCGTTATTTTTTGCTGCCATCGTGAATTTTATTTTTATTCCTATCGAAGAAAAAAAGCTGGAATATTTATTTGGGAATGCCTATTTTGAGTATAAAAACAAAGTCGGAAGATGGCTTTAAAACCGGTAATTTTTATTCGGAAAATTTAAAATGAAAAAAACAAGAATCGGTATTGTAGGAATGGGCTTTATTGCTGGCTGGCATTATAACGGATTTTCTGTTCAGGAAGATGCCGAAATTGTTGGAATGTGCCAGGATTTTCACGGAACACCCGAGCAGATTTCTAAAAAGAAAATCCAGCTGGAGGAAAGCTGCAGGAGTTTCGGCATAAAACCTTATGAAGATTTTGATCAAATGGTTTCGGATCCTGAAATTGACGCTTTAATTATCGGCAGCATAAATCCCTATCATTACGATCAAATTATAAAAGGACTAAACGCAGGCAAACATCTACTTGTTGAAAAACCCGTTGTTACTGATCTCAACCAGATTGACCCGATTATAAAACTTGCAAAAGAAAAAGATAAAATTGTGTTTCCTGCACATAATTTCGCCTACAGAGGAGCCGTAAAAAAAGCAAAAGAAGTGCTTGAATCCGGGGTGCTTGGTAAAATCATTCATTCTTCTTTTGTAATTTCGCACACGCTTATTCCGGCGCACCAAACAGGCTGGCGGGCAAAAAAAGAATTAGGAACCGGCGGAACGCTTATCGATAGCGGACATCATATAATTTATCAGTGCTTGTATCTTTTAGGGATGCCCGCTGCAATTCACGGATTTACTTCGAAACTTGTACTTACAAATATGGATTGCGAAGATACGGCGCAGGTAAATATGCAGTATGCCGACGGTTCGCTTTGCTTTTTAATGCAATCCTGGGCTTCGGGCAATGCCGATGGCGTTAACGGTTTCCGGATTTTAGGAGAAAAAGGAAATCTTGTTATTACAGATGCACTTTATGTAAACGGTGAAAAAATAAGCGACGATGTTGAATACGGAAATTCATTCGTCAATCAGGCAAGAGCTTTTCTCGATTCTGTAAAAACAGGAATCGAACCGATTTCGACAATGGAAGACGTAAGGAATACTCTTAAAATAGTTTTTGGCACCTACGAAAGTGCCGAAAAGGATATTGTAATAAGATTTTAATTTTTTATTTCTTGCATCATTATTTTTTTACTGCTATGTTACTGCAAAGATTGTTTATATATTTTTATTTTTGCAAATCAACTAAATTAATTCGCAATGCTGAATTGCTAATGAAAACTACGACATCAATATTCAGCCTCACAGAAAAATCAACTTTACCTTTTTGTAAACCGTTAATGACATCAAGAAATCATAAATTTGAAAAGCGAGGGTTATATGTCCGGCTATTTAAAAGATTTAATTTCGGAAGTAAAAGCTAAAAATCCGGCAGAACCGGAATTTCATCAGGCGGTAGAAGAAGTTACAGATTCACTGGAAAAAGTTTTAGAAACTCACCCTGAGTACAGAGCGGCAAGTATATTAGAGAGAATAATTGAACCTGAAAGGGTGATATCGTTTCGGGTTCCCTGGGTTAACGATCAGGGAGAAGTAAAGGTTAACCGTGGCTACCGTATTGAAATGAACAGCGCAATCGGTCCTTATAAAGGAGGAATAAGATTTCACCCTTCTGTTACACTGGGAAGCCTGAAGTTTCTTGCATTTGAACAGACATTTAAAAATGCGCTTACAACATTGCCGATGGGCGGAGGCAAAGGCGGTTCCGATTTTGATCCGCGCGGAAAAAGCGACGGCGAAGTTATGCGTTTCTGCCAAAGTTTTATGTGCGAGCTTTTTAGGCATATTGGACCAAGTACAGATGTGCCGGCCGGCGATATTGGCGTGGGAGCCAGAGAAATAGGTTATATGTTTGGAATGTATAAAAAATTAAGAAACGAATTTACAGGCGTTTTAACGGGAAAAGGTTTGAACTGGGGAGGAAGCCTTGTGCGTCCCGAAGCTACAGGTTACGGAGTGGTTTATTTTGCAAGCGAAATGCTGCAAACCCGCGGATTGAGTTTTGAAGGGAAAACCGTTGCTGTAAGCGGATTCGGGAATGTTGCCTGGGGTGCAGTTACCAAAGCAACTGAGCTGGGAGCAAAAGTAGTAACTATTTCAGGACCCGATGGATACATCTTCGATCCCGAAGGAATTAATGGCGAAAAGATTAAATTTATGCTTGAAATGCGCGCCCGAGGAAAAGATATGGTTAAAGATTATGCCGATAAGTACAATGTGGAATATTTCCCCGGAAAACGTCCTTGGGAAGTTAAAGTTGATATTGCCCTCCCCTGCGCAATTCAAAACGAACTGAATGAAGATGACGCAAAGAATCTTATAAACAACGGCTGCATTTGCGTTTGCGAAGGAGCAAATATGCCCTGCACTCCGCAGGCAGTTCACTTAATTCAAATTTCCGGTCTGCTTTATTCACCTGGTAAAGCATCAAATGCCGGTGGTGTTGCAGTTTCGGGACTTGAAATGGCACAGAACAGCATGCGCTACAACTGGACGCGCGATGAGGTTGATAACCGTCTGAAACTAATAATGCACAGTATTCATAAAGCATGTACTGAAACTGCAGAAAGATACGGAGAAAAAGGGAATTATGTTACCGGCGCTAATATTACCGGCTTCCTTAAAGTTGCAAATGCTATGATGGATCAGGGAATTGTGTAGTATAATTAAGAATGAATAATTAAAAATTAATAATTATTGATAATGGCTCTTAATAAATTCAGTTCCGAAATATTAAAGAAAAGCAGATATTCCAAGTTTCAGGATTTTCACGAACTTATGCCTTTCCGTGTAAGTGATATTCTGCTGGTTTCAAGTCTTTACGATTCTTTTATTTTTGAAGAAGACGGAAGGCTTTACGAACTTATCCGGAAAGAATTTCAGGGACTGAATCTCAGTAATTCGCCGGAACTTAAACAAGTTTCCGGCGGAACCGAAGCGCTTGAACTGGCAAAGCAGAAGAACCGCTATAATCTAATCCTTGTAACTTTGCATATTGAAGATATGAAAAGTACGGAATTTGCGCGTAAAGCACGGGAAGCAGGAGTTGAAACAACTATAATTCTTCTCGGATATGATAATATTTCTCTTCGCGAAATCATTGATTCAGGAGAAATCAATTTATTCGACAATGTTTTTATCTGGCAAGGCGATTTCCGGCTGATTATCGGTATTGTAAAATATCTTGAAGACAAGATGAATGTTGAACACGATGTAGAAAAAGTTGGGGTTCAGGTTATAATACTTGTAGAAGACAACATATTATTCTATTCTTCGTATCTCCCGATGATTTATACCGAAATAATGAAGCAATCGCAGGAACTGATTTCGGAAGGAATAAATCTTACTCATAAATTTCTGCGTATGCGCGCCCGTCCTAAAATTCTATTATGCCGTAATTTTGAAGAAGCTTGGAAATATTACGAAAAATATCATTCCTGCGTTCTGGGGATTATTTCCGACGTTGATTTCCCGCGAAACGGGAAATCCGATAACGGAGCCGGAATTTCTCTGGCAAGAATGGTTAAAGAAAGAGAACCGGATATACCTTTCCTTATCCAGACTACAGTAGAGGAAAATGTTGAAGCGGCAAAGGATTTAAATCTTTCATTTTTATTAAAAGATTCGCCCACTTTATTAACCGATTTGGGAAAATTTCTTAAAGAACATTTCAGTTTTGGCGATTTTGTTTTTCGCACTGAAGATGGAGATGTTGTTGGCAAAGCAAGAAATTTATACGAACTTGAAACCGAACTTGCAAAAATTCCCGATGCAAGTATTTTATACCACGCCGGCAGAAATCATTTTTCCAACTGGCTGAAAGCCCGAACCGAATTCTGGCTTGCAAATGCCTTGCGCCCAAAAAAAATTACCGATTTCCAGTCCCTTAAAGAATTGCGGGAAAAACTGATTGAAGCCGTAAGAGATTACAGAATTTCGCGGCAAAGAGGTGTTATTTCGGATTTTGACAAAAACACTTTTAATAAATCAAGTTTCTTTGCCCGGATAGGCGGCGGCTCCATCGGCGGCAAAGCGCGGGGACTTGCATTTGTAAACAGGCTTCTGAGTGATTTGGAAATACGCAATAAATTCAAGGGAATGGAAATATTTGTTCCGGCAACAGTTGTAATAGGCACGGATATTTTCGATCAGTTTCTCGAAGATAACAATTTGCGTGAATTTGCACTTAAATCGCATTGCGATGAAGAAATAAATACACGTTTTCTGGAAGCTGAAAATATTCCGTATCTTCTTATCAAAGATCTTTTTTCGCTTCTCGAAATATTAGAAGAACCGATTGCTGTCAGATCGTCAAGTCTGCTGGAAGACTCGCAAGGGCAGCCGTTTGCTGGTGTTTACGATACTTTTATGCTGCCTAACAACAACAGCGAACCCGAAGATAATCTTAAGGATTTGCTGAACGGCATAAAACTTGTTTATGCTTCAACTTTTCATCAGAAAGCAAAAGACTATATAAAAGTTACATCGTACAGAAATGAAGAAGAAAAAATGGCGGTGGTTATTCAAAAAGTATTGGGAACACAGCACGAAAACAGATTTTATCCCGAGTTTTCGGGAGTGGCAAAATCCTACAATTTTTATCCGATTACACCGCTTAAACCTGCCGATGGAATTGTGTCTGTTGCAGTGGGATTAGGTAAAACAATAGTACAGGGCGGAAACACTCTTCGGTTCTGCCCGAAATACCCAAATCATCTTATACAGCTTTCAACAATTCAAGATACTTTGCGCTACAGCCAGCAGGATTTTTATGCCCTTCCTTTGGAAAAGCGGAATGATAAAGTTAAATATTCCGATGAAGGACTTGAAAAATTTAACATTGATATTGCTGATGAAGACGGTGTAATTAATTACGTCGGTTCGACTTACGATTACGAACACCATACAATTTACGACGGAGTTTCGCGCCCCGGGAAAAAGATTTTTACAATGTCGCCCGTATTAAAATATAAAAGTCTGCCCCTGCCCGAAATTTTGGATTTGATGCTTGAAATGGGAAGCTGGGGTATGGGCTCGCCGATAGAAATAGAATTTGCCTGTAAATTGTCAGTCCCAAAAGACGAGCCTAAACAATTTGCCGTATTGCAGATGCGCCCTTTGGTAATAAGCAGCGAACTGGAAAATCTTGATTTATCGGGTTACAATTTATCACAGCTTATATGCCACAGCGGCTCCGCCCTTGGCAACGGATTATATTCCGATATTTATGACATTGTTTTTGTGGATAAAGAGAATTTTGACCGATCCAAAAGCAGAGAAGCTGCTGCGGAAATTGCGGACTTCAACCGGAAACTTTCTGAAGCCGGAAGGAAATACCTTTTAATAGGTGTAGGAAGATGGGGCTCGATGGATCCCTGGCTCGGCATACCCGTAACCTGGGATCAGATTTCGGGTGCGCGTGCAATAGTTGAAGCTAATTTTAAGGATTTTAATGTAACTCCTTCGCAGGGAACACACTTTTTCCAGAATCTTACATCGTTTAAAGTTGGTTATTTTACGGTTGATTACGGCAACATCGATAATTTTATTGACTGGCAGTGGCTTTATAATCTTAAACCGGCTGAAAGGAAAAAATATACCGTGCACGTAAGGCTTAAACATCCCGTCTCGGTAAAAGTAAACGGGAAGAATAATGCCGGAATTATTACCAAACCGGATGATATTTAATAAA
>CAYTFZ010000045.1:0-16978 GCA_964437215.1 uncultured Melioribacteraceae bacterium
TGAATTTGTATTGTTCAGTAATAATAACGGATTTCTTTTGAAATCAATTTTGTTCAGAAATTCAGTAATAACTTTTACGGATTCAGCATTCTTATCATCGCAAAATATTAAATCAATATATAAAATATCGTGAAATAAGTTAAAATCAATTTGCAAAAACTGGATAAAACTTCCTAATTTAACAAGGGATGTTAATAATTTCATTTTAATAGAAAATCATTTAATTTTGTATAAAAATTCAGTATAGGGCATCAGTATTTTTTTTATATTTACAGATTGAATTTCTGATATAAAGAATTTTTTCTTTATTTCCTTCGATTTTTTAATAATAAAATAATATAATGGAGGATTTTAATGAGTTGGCTTTTCCGAAGTCTTAATTCTTCCGTCGGTAAAAAAGTGATTATGGCTGTTACCGGTTTATCACTCATTTCATTTTTGATGGTACACCTTTTCGGTAATCTTACACTTTATATCGGGCGCGAAGCGTTCAATGCGTATGTTGATACGCTTGACATAATCAAACCTTTTATCCGGGTAATAGAAGTTGTTCTTGCCGGAGTATTTATTCTTCATATTCTTAACGGATTGCGCTTATGGATAGAAAACCGCAAAGCTCGTCCCACTAGATATGCTGTTTCCGGTACGGCAAAAAATACCGATTTTTCGTCGCGTACGATGTTTGTAACCGGCAGCATAATATTTATCTTTCTGGTATTACACTTATCAACATTCTGGTATAATTTTAATGTTACAGGTCATCCGGAAACCGGTTCACACGATTTTTATACAATATTAGTTTACTGGTTCAGTAATAAACTTTATGCCGTTGCATATATTTTAGCAATGGCTCTTTTAACATTCCATCTTAATCACGGTTTCCAAAGCGCATTTCAAACATTTGGGTGGAATCATAAGAAATATTTCTCACTTATTAAAACCGCAGGACTTGTTTACGCTTTAATTATGGGAATTGGATTTGCATCTATCCCGATCTATTTCTCATTTATTAGCGGAGGTAACCAATGATAAAATTAGATTCAAAAATTCCCGAAGGAAATATTTCGGAAAAATGGACAAATCATAAATTTAATATGAAGCTGGTAAACCCGGCAAATAAAAGAAAATATAGCGTTATTGTTGTTGGAACAGGATTAGCAGGCGCATCCGCGGCAGCATCTTTGGGTGAACTTGGTTACAATGTACTTGCTTTTACCTATCACGACAGCGCACGCCGCGCTCATAGTATTGCAGCTCAAGGCGGTATTAATGCAGCTAAAAATTATCAAAACGACGGAGATTCGGTTCATAGATTATTTTACGATACAGTTAAGGGCGGCGACTTCCGCGCTCGCGAAGCAAATGTCCACCGTCTTGCAGAAGTTAGCGGAAACATTATTGATCAGTGTGTTGCTCAGGGTGTGCCTTTTGCACGCGAATACGGCGGACTTTTAGATAACCGTTCATTCGGCGGCGCTCAGGTATCGCGTACTTTTTATGCAAAGGGACAGACAGGACAGCAGCTTTTACTTGGCGCATACAGTGCATTGAACCGTCAGGTTGCTTTAGGCACAGTTAAAATGATGACTCGAAAAGATATGCTTGAACTTGTTATGGTTGATGGCAAAGCCCGCGGAATTATCACGCGCGATCTTGTTACAGGAGCTACAGAAAAATGGGTTGCCGATGCAGTAATTCTTGCTACTGGCGGTTATTCAAATGTGTTTTTCCTTTCCACAAATGCAATGAACTGTAACACAACTGCAATCTGGCGCGCTCATAAAAAAGGAGCTTTATTCGCAAATCCTTGTTACACACAGATACACCCTACTTGTCTTCCTATTCATGGAGAAAGCCAGAGTAAATTAACTCTCATGAGTGAAAGTTTACGTAACGACGGAAGAATCTGGGTTTCAAAGAAAAAAGGCGATATGAGAAATGCCAATGATATTCCGGAAGAAGACAGAGATTATTATCTCGAAAGAAAATATCCTTCATACGGAAATCTTTCACCGCGCGATATTTCTTCAAGAAGCGCAAAAGAAGCTTTTGATGACGGACGCGGAGTGAAAGGCGGCGAAGCTGTTTATCTCGATTTTTCGGATGCCATCAAGCGATTAGGCAAACACGTTATTGCAGACAGATATGGAAACTTGTTCGATATTTACGAAACAATTACAGGCGAAAATCCTTACCAAACACCAATGATGATTTATCCTGCTCCGCATTACACTATGGGCGGACTTTGGGTGGATTACAACCTTATGAGCACAATTCCAGGTTTATTCGTTCTTGGCGAAGCAAACTTCTCCGATCACGGAGCAAACAGACTTGGCGCGAGCGCTCTTATGCAGGGTCTTGCCGACGGTTATTTCGTAATTCCTTACACAATCAGCAACTATCTTGCAGAAAATAAACCAGACGGATTGAAAACTTCAAGTGCAGAATTCGGCAAAGTTGAAAAGGATGTTAGTGAAATTACAAACAAATTGCTTTCGATAAACGGAAAACAAACCGTTGATGAAATTCACAAAAAACTTGGCAGAATTATGTGGAATAAAGTTGGTATGGCGCGAAACGAAAAAGGATTGAACGAAGCCATTAAAGAAATCAGCCAATTGAGAGAAGAATTCTGGAAAGATGTTAAAGTAGTTGGCAAAGCAGATGAATTAAACCAGAATCTTGAAAGAGCCGGAAGAGTTGCCGATTATTTGGAATTAGGCGAATTAATGGCTGTTGATGCTCTCCACAGAAAAGAAAGCTGCGGCGGACATTTCCGCGAGGAATATCAAACTGAAGAAGGCGAAGCAAAGCGCGATGATGAAAACTTTGCTTATGTTGGAGCTTGGGAATATGAAAAACTTGGCAAATGGAATCTGCATAAAGAAGAGCTGAAATTTGAATCTGTAAAATTAGCTACAAGGAGTTACAAGTAATGAGCGAAAATAAATTAAACCTCACATTAAAAATATGGAAACAAGCCGGAACAAATGCTCCGGGAAGTTTCGAAACTTACAAAGTTGCTGTATCTCCTGATGCTTCGTTTTTGGAAATGCTTGATGAGCTGAATGACGGATTGGAAAGAGAAGGCAAAGATCCTGTTGCTTTTGAAAGCGATTGCAGAGAAGGTATCTGCGGAACCTGCGGACTTGTAATTAACGGACAGCCTCATGGACCTGTTCCACGCGTTGCAACTTGTCAGCTGCATATGCGTAACTTTAAAAATGGCGAAACTGTTTATATTGAACCATTCCGTGCAAAAGCATTTCCGGTTTTGCGGGATTTGATAGTTGACCGTTCTGCGTTCGATAAAATTATGCATGCAGGCGGATATGTTTCGGTTAATACCGGCGGTGTGCCCGATGCAAATGCAATTCCTATTCCTAAAGATATTGCTGCCGAAGCTTTTGATGCAGCAGCCTGCATCGGTTGCGGCGCTTGCGTTGCAGCATGTAAAAATGCCTCGGCAATGCTTTTTATGAGTGCGAAAATTTCTCAGCTTGCACTGCTTCCGCAAGGACAAGCCGAAAGACATCAGCGTGTAGAATCAATGGTAGCCAAAATGGACGAACTCGGTTTCGGGGCTTGTACAAATACTTATGCTTGCGAAGCAGAATGCCCAAAAGGTATTTCAATATCGAACATTGCAAGGATGAATAGAGAATTTATTGTTTCTAAAATTGTGTCGAAGCTAACAGATTAAGAAGTATTTATTTAATAAAATCCCGGTTATTTTTAATCGGGATTTTTTATTTATACAAACATTCTTATTTTTTGGGTAACGTTTTAAAATTATAGTATATAACATGTTTGAAAAAGAACTAAAATTTATTGATGGGTTTAATGCAAGCAGAATTAAAAAGCTTGGTAATTATTTAACCTTTGGCGAAATGGTTGCAGCAAATCTGCATCCGGCTGTCATGCGATATATTTCTGCCGAAATTGATTTTATAATATACAATGACAGAAAAAAAATTACACATGATTCTGTTTTCAGCTATTCCGGAAGAGAAATAAACGAATTGTTTATAAAGATGTCTGAAATTATTAAACGGGATAAAAAGTTTTCTTCCGATTTTCTTTCGGAAACCGCGTATAAAGCTTCAAACTTTAATATTAATTTTCTTATTCAGCCCAAAGCAACATTAATGAAATTTGTTTTTGGTGATGAATCCGAAATGTCTGTTTCCGAAATTCAACAATCGCTGAATTATCTTTATTATTACGATTACATAAACAGTGTTTTCAATAATTATTTCAGTAAAAAAAGAGTTTTAACGCTTTCTTCCGAAGATTTTGAAGACCTTCTTACAAAAATTCAGCTGAATACTTTCAAAAAAAGCAGCTCCGCTTTAATAAGCAATATGCTTGTTTCAATCGGCGATTTTTTTAATATCGGTTCTGTAGATAAAGCCATAGTTCCAATTAACGCGGTGCAGATTTATTTTCACGAGCTTGGGCAGCCTAAATTCGAAAAACGGATTGATGATTTCAGGAAACGTGAAGATAAGGGAAATTTAAAAATTGAGGATATTGTAAGAATATTATTCAGCGAATCAGCCGTAGGAATTGTAAAGATTGAAGAAGTGGTTCCAGAAAAACCGGTTGAACCTGCCGTTCCAGTTGATGACGAAACTGCAGGCGAAAAAGTGCTTGAACTTGTTGCAGAAATGAAAACCAATGCTCCGGTAGAAGAAAAAATTGAAGATGAAATTGTTCAAGAAAGACCGAAAATATCAATTGAAGAGCCTTTGGAGACAGAAAACATAATTGCTAAAGCTGATATGAAGGAAGCTGCAGAAATTGAAAAAACAGTTGTACCCGAAGAAGAACCGGTAGCAGAGAATAAAGAAAAAATTGTTGAAACGGTTAAGCCTGTAATTGATGAAGTTTCAGAGGATGTTCAGGATTATGAGAAAACTGAACAGAAGATAGAACACATTATTGAAGAAGTTTCATCGGATAAAGCATCAAGTCAACAAAGTGAACCGGAAAGTATAATTGCTATAAAAGATGCTGAAGATGAACCGGAGATACCTGCTGAAAAATTAAACGTTTCTGAAACTGAATCTGTTTTAGAAGAAAATTTAGAGACTGTCTTGCCAAATTCTGATGAGTTGGGTAAATCGACATCCCCCCAAAAAGATTCAACAAAATCAATTGATGATATCTTTGAAGAGTTTATTCCTGCTAAACCGGAAATAGTAAATCCTGTTATTGAGAATACTATTCCCGATTTTATATCACATGATGAACATAAAGAAGTTGAAATTGAAAATAAGAAATTAAATTCTTCGCACAATGAAATAAAACATCCTGTTTCAGAAGAAAAAAATGATATTGAACAAACTGAGCAAAAAGTTACTGCTTCTAAAATAGATACAATGTTCGAAGAAATTAAAAAAGCTGAAATCCCCGAAAAAAACACACGGGATACGGAATTATTATCTAATACTTATGAAGATGAAATAAATATATCTTCTAATTCAGTATTACAGACTGACGAGAAGACATTAAACGAACCTCAAATCTCAGTTCCAACTCATTTCGAATCGGAAAATAAAAATATTATTGATGATAAGGATGAAATAAAAGAAAAGCAAACAGAATTCAGATTATCTGCAACCCAGCATCTTCAAAAGGAAAATGATTTAAGTTTGAAAAAAACTTCCGAAAGTGAAGAAAAGAAAGCAAAAATGCATTCAATCTCGGAATTGAAGGAAAAAATCTTCGGCAGTATAAGCGATGAAATTTCTGCCCAGCAAGGGCTCATTTCAAAAATGCCTTCAATGAGTAAAGAAAGTATTCAGCAAAATAAAAGTATTCCTCAAACAGAACCGGTTAAAAACGAAATACAACATCAGGCGGCTCCTCCCAGAACACAAACTTCAGAAAATAAACCCCCGGTTTCTCAAAAATTGAAATTTGTTCTGCCAGAGGACGAAGAAGAAAAGACAGAAATAAGATTTTTCAGTCCCGGACCAAAACAAGAAGAAAAAGCACCTGTAAAGAAATTAAAGTATAATGCAAGCGGTCCGGTAGAGCGAAGATTGAAAGCTTCGAAACTTGTTTTAGATAAACGGATTAATAAAATTCTTGAAGTAGTATTTGATAATGATATGGATGATTTTGCAGGAGCAATTGATCTTTTAGCGGAATGTCCGAGTCCCGGCGAAGCTCATACATTGATAGATATGATTGCGGGACAGCACAGGCTTGACCCTTCACAGAGAGAAGTTGATTTATTTAAAAAACTGGTTAATGAATATTTTATCTGATAAAAATTAATGTTTATAGATTATTGTGAGATTACAGTTACTGCCGGAGACGGCGGTAGCGGAGCTGTTGCTTTCCGCAGAGAAAAATATGTTCCTAAAGGCGGACCAGCTGGCGGAAACGGCGGAAACGGCGGAAATGTTGTTTTTACAGCCGATGACAATTTATTGACGCTTCTTGATTTTCGTTATAAAAGAGAGTATAAAGCAGAAAACGGCGATAAAGGTGCAAATTCGCTTAAAGATGGAAAAAGCGGCTCAGACTTATTAATTAAAGTTCCAGTAGGCACTGTAATACGAAACCTTGAGACTAAAGAAATAATTTGCGATCTCGATAAAGGCGGAAAAAAATTTACAGTCGTCCGGGGTGGAAAAGGCGGAAAAGGAAACTCAAATTTTGCAACTCCAACAAATCAGGCACCGCGTTATGCCCAGCCCGGCATACCCGGCGAATCGGTTGATGTATGTCTTGAACTGAAATTATTAGCCGATGTAGGACTTGTAGGATTTCCGAATGCAGGAAAATCTACACTTATAAGTGTAATATCCGCAGCTAAACCAAAAATAGCAGATTATCCGTTTACAACTCTTGAGCCAAATTTAGGTATTGTAAAATATGCAGACGAGAAAAGCTTTGTAGTGGCTGATATTCCTGGTATTATAGAAGGAGCCCACGAAGGAAAGGGTTTAGGAATTAAATTTCTTAAACACATAGAGCGGACAAAAATATTGCTTATACTGATTGATGTAATGGAAAAAGATTATAAAAAGACATATAAAACATTAATTAACGAATTAGAAAGTTACAGTCCGGTTCTTGCCGCAAAAAAGAAAATAGTTGCAATATCTAAAACAGATTTGATTGAATCTTCTGAACTGCAAAAAATTACAAAAACTAAATTCAGTAAATATGATGGCAAAGTTATTGCGTTTTCATCAGCTTCGCAGCAGGGAATAAAAGAATTATTGGATAATTTGTGGGAGAATCTAAAAAATTAAACATATCATCTTATTTATTTAAGATTTTTCTTCTTTTTCTGCTTTCATTTGTAACAAGTATTTTTTGTCTTGGATTCGGATCTGCAGAAATAGATTTTTATGAAATAATAAATATCCTGCTGGGCAATGGCAATTCCGCTACGGTAAAAATAATTTACGAAATCAGGCTTCCCCGAATTATTTTGGCGTTTTTAGTTGGAGGAGGTTTATCAGTTGCCGGGGCAGTATTTCAAGCTATTTTAATGAATCCATTGGCAGAGCCCTATATTTTAGGTATTTCAAGCGGCGGAGCTTTTGGAGCAGTTTTTTCCCTTTTACTAGGGTTATCTTTTATAGGAACGCAGGCATTAGCATTTGCCGGATCGTGTATGGTTATTTTTCTTGTATTTATTTTAGGAAAAAGATTCGGCGAACTGGAATCGAATGTTTTACTTCTTACAGGGGTTATGGTCGGCGCTTTTTTTTCGGCAATATTACTTGTGCTAGTCACATTTTTGGACAGTACTCTGCGAAGTGCGGTTTTCTGGCTGATAGGTAACTTATCTTTAGCTCAAAATGATTCTCTCTATTATGTTGCTCCTGTTGTAATAATAACTTCCGGGTTTTTAATATTAAACGGACAAAAATTCAATGTGCTGGCAATGGGTACAACCAGCGCAAAACGGCTAGGTATAAATACAAAAATTCTTGTTAATGTCTCTTACATAATTGTAAGCGCAATGATAGGTTCCATTGTTTCTGTAAGCGGAATAATCGGGTTTGTAGGACTTTTAATCCCGCATATTTGCCGTCTTATTTTCGGGCTCGATAACAGAATTATTATTCCGGCATCTTTCTTTTTAGGTGCAGCATATCTGGTTATTGCTGATACGATTGGACGGACGATAATTGCCCCTTCGGAACTTCCAGTAGGGGCAGTTACGGCTATTTTAGGAGCTCCGGTATTTATATATCTTTTACGCCGCCGTTTTAATTCGGTAAGCTGATAAAATAAAGAGTTTGACAATAACATAATTAAATTACTTGAAGTTATTAGCGGGAGGTATTATATTAGATGCTCGTTTTTATAAATTTTGGCGAGGTAGCTCAGTAGGTCAGAGCAGTGGAATCATAATCCACGTGTCGGGGGTTCAAATCCCTCCCTCGCTACTTATTTTTTTGGAGATAATATGACATTATACAGTCTTTTAATAATTTTATCAGTTTTAATTGCAATAGTTTTGATTATTGCTGTGTTAATGCAATCAAGTAAAGGTGGTGGATTATCAGGTATCGCCGGAGGTTCCGGTATGGGAACAATGTTCGGGGCAAGACGAACTGCCGATATTTTAAGCAAAGTTACTTGGTGGCTGGGTGGATTATTAGTTGTATTAGCCTTGGTAATAAATCTTTTTCTTGTCCATCCCGATTCAAAAGGACAGGGTTCTGAAAGTATAATTCAGCAAAGCACGCGTCAAGCGCCAACATCAGCACCGGTTGCCCCGCCAAGTCCTACAAATGTTAATCCTTAAGTTTAAGAACCCCGGAAAGTTAGCCGGGGTTTTTTATTTGGTTTCAGCAAGATATTCAATTATCAAATCTTCCGTATTTTTATAAAGTTCTGAACTTCCTTTGGTAAAATTAAAAATAATACTGACTATTAGTTCATTTCCCTTTTCTGTTGAAAGATAACCGGATAAAGATGATACTCCCCGCAGAGTTCCGGTTTTACCATGAAATATATAATTGTACTTCCTGTTGTTTTTACGATCGGCTAATGTTCCATCATTTCCAGCAACCGATAGTGTGTTATAAAAATCCTCGTAAACGGAATCGTTGAAATATATATTTTCCAAAAGTCCGCATATAGATGCAGCAGTTGTAAGATTGCCTCTCGAAATACCGGATCCGTCAACAAGCGAGGTTCCCCCCGATATATCAAGATCTTCGATCATGCTGTTAATTGCCTGTGCCGAATAAAAAGAATTCCCCTTTCCGCCAATAAATTCGGCTCCTATAATTTTAAAAAGACATTCGGCAAGAAAATTGTTGCTCCGCTTGTTTATTATGCTAAGCATCTCCTTTACAGGCAATTTGTCTTCTGCGTAAACAACGGTATTTTGGGGTGTTTCTCCAATTGCAGGAATACCGGATATTTTAATTCCAAGGTTGATTAATTTATGATATAAATAAGATGAAGCAAACAATGGAGGAGAGCTAACATAAATTGAATAACTGCGGGATCGGCTTTTTTTCCAAAAGCTGCCCGAAACATAAATTTCTAAAACTCCACCATTAAAAGCAGTACTAATTTTCGGTTTTGATTTTAATCCGGACAATTTTACATTATTTATAATTTTAATGAAATTTCCTTCGGGATTTGTTGAGATGTTCACTTTGCCGGTATATCTGTCGGGTTCAAGCGTAATAATTACTTCATTTCTATTTAAATTAAGAGCCGAAACCGGCGGGAGCGACAACATTGATCTTTCCTCTTCAATCCAGTCTTTTCTTGAATAAAGTGAATCAAAAAAAGTATCGTCTCCAATAACATTGCCTTCAATATTTTTAATACCAGTCTTAAGGAAATCATTTATCATAGCATCCAGTTGTTCCGTAGTGAAAATACCGTTTCCGTACCCTTTAAGATATAAATTCCCTTTTAAAATCGAATCGGCTTTGTTTATTTTGTCTCCTCTTATTTGAGTATTAATAGTATAGTTTTTTCCGAAATAATGATAAACAGCGGCTGTTGTAAATATTTTGGTGTTAGAAGCAGGAATAAGCTGTTTGAAGATATTTTCTTTATAAATAGTGTCTTTAGTTCCCGGATCAAAAATTAGGATAGCACGGTTGTTTTTTTCAGGTAATCTAGAAAGTATTTTAGCAATCTTTTTATCGTTCGAAAAATTAGTTTGAGAATAAATACTAAAACAAAAAAAAGCAAGTAGAAGAAATTCTATAATTTTCAAATTACCACATCCGTATTGATGATTTAATTTTTTATCTGTTTATTGTTGCGAAAAATAACTAAACTTACCATTCTTTTTTTGAAAAATGTCCGGAGTTTTAATGAAAAAAATAAGTACCCCGCAAAAAGCCTATAAAAATCTTGATTTTCTGAATTCGCCCCAAGCAAGAACAATAAGAATGCTTGCGGAATTTTATGAACCGCAATCCCGTTTTCAGAAAAATAAAATTACAGATACGGTTGTTTTTTTCGGGTCAGCCAGAATAAAATCCAAAAAAGAAGCCGAAGAAAATCTGGAAAAGGTAAAAAAAGAAGCATTAAAACCTACGTCTAAGAGTAAAGAAATGATTGCTTCGGCAGAAAAAGCGCTTTATATGTCGAAGTATTACGAAGAAGCTGTTGAACTATCGGCAAAATTAACTAAATGGTCAGCAGAATTGAAATCGGAGTATAAACGTTTTGTAGTTTGCAGCGGCGGCGGTCCCGGTATAATGGAAGCAGCAAATAAAGGTGCCGCTCAGGCAGGAGGTTCAAGTATCGGATTGAATATAAGTCTCCCCTTCGAGCAATTTGTAAATAAATATGTTAAACCCGAAAATGCATTTGAATTTCATTATTTCTTTATGCGTAAACTTTGGTTTGTAGATTTAGCAAAGGCACTTGTAACTTTTCCCGGCGGTTTCGGTACACTGGATGAACTTATGGAAGTGCTTACTTTACGTCAGACTGGAAAAATTAAGAAACATATGAAAGTTATAATATATGGTAAGGAGTATTGGAACAAAATTATCAATTTTGATGCGTTGATGGAACAAGGAATGATAGACAAAACAGATTTTCAATTATTTGATTTTTGCGATACAGTTGATGAAGCATTTGAGAAAATTACTGCTCACTTTTTGAAATACCATTATAAGAAATAAAAAAAACCCCCGAAATACGGGGGTAAAATCAGTCGTGTCTGTTTTCTTTAGAAGCTCTTCTTTTAGCCTTAATCTCGTTCATTCTTTTCTCAACAGAAGGCTTTGTATAGAAAGTTCTTTTTTTATATTCTTTAAGAATACCCGATCTTTCATATTTCTTTTTGAAGCGTTTAAGAGCTCTATCGATATTTTCACTTTCTTGAAGTGTAATGCCGACCACTTTAATTCACCGCCTTTTAGTGTTTAATAAAAAATAGATTTTAAATTTAAACAAATGAAAAATATTTTGCAAGATTTAATTACTTGTATATCGTTTTCGTCAATAAATCAAACTCCGAATTATTTAACTATTTGCTCAATAAAAAAAGTAGGATTTTTTTCGATTATACTGTAGAATATAAGAAAGAAAAAAATACCGGAGAATAAATAAGATGCGGAAAATTTTGCTGCTGCTTACCATAATATCAAGCTTAATTGCCCAGCAAAGCAATATAAAGTTTACTCATATCACAACCGACAATGGTCTCTCTCAGTCAAATGTAATGTCAATTCTGCAGGATAAATACGGATTTTTGTGGTTTGGCACTTTCGACGGTTTAAACCGGTATGACGGATACGGATTTACAATATTTAAACCAGATCTAAAAGATTCAAACTCGCTAAAAAGTAATTCTGTTACAAGTCTGTATGAAGATAAAGATGGTTTGATTTGGATAGGAACAAATCAGGGATTATGCTATTACGATAGAAACAGAAATAAATTTTTCTCCTTTTTAAACAAGCGTAATATACCCGAGGGAATAAACGAAGGTGAGATTGGAGCAATTCAAGCGGATAAAAATAACAATCTCTGGATTTCTTCGAATAAAGGATTGATTAAATTAGACAGGCAGAGCAATAAATTTATTGAAATAAATAAGATTAACTCAAAATATGTTTATATCGATTCTTATTATCGTATCTGGGTTGGAACAATTACTAACGGGTTATATCTTTTAGATCCGGGAAGCAATTCGCGCCAGCATTTTTCACTGGATATTGCTGGATCAGAAAATATACAGAATTATGAAATAAGATCAATTAAGGAAGATAAAAACGGAATACTTTGGGTTGGCACTTACGGACGCGGACTTGCTTATATGAATTTTAGAGATATAGCAGGCAAAAAACTCAAAGTGTTTTCAAATAATCCTTCGGATAAAACAAGTTTAAGCAGCAATCTTATATTAAGTCTGTATCCCGATGAAAACGGTTTATGGATTGGAACAGATAACGGAGGTATCAATTATCTTCCGAAATCAAAAAACATTTTCAAAAGATACCAGAATAATCCTGACGACAACAGCAGTTTAAATAATAATTCAATTTATTCCATATTAAAAGACAAATCGGGGGATTTATGGTTTGGCACCTTTACCGGCGGAATAAATTATATGAATATCACAAATCAGGCTTTTGTATCGTACCGAAAGCTTGCCGGCAATCTGCGCAGCCTTTCAAACAATACAGTAAGAGATTTTGCTGAAGATAAAGACGGAAACATCTGGGTGGCAACCGACGGCGGCGGACTTAATCTGTTCAATACAAGAACAAACGAATTTACTCACTATAATACATCAACAACAAACTTAAACCGCGATGCCTTGCTAACCGTGTATATCGACAAAAGAGAAAACATATGGGTGGGGTCGTGGGATGGCGGAATAAGTTTGTTCAATCCGAATTCGAAAACATTTAAAGCTTACACAAAAGAAAATTCTTCAATAGGCAGCCGGAATATTTTTGATATAGATGAAGACAGTAAAGGAGTTTTATGGTTATCATCTACCGACGGTTTAATTAAATTTAATCCGCAAACAGAAGAATTTAAAACATATACTAAATCGAATGCCGGTTTGGCAATAGATCATACCGAAGTGCTGCTGGTTGACAGCAAGGATAATATTCTTGTTGGGACAACCCAAGGATTAAGCGTTTTTAATCCTAATACAGAAAAAGCAATTACTTATTCAGCAGATCCAAATAACTCAAAAGGATTATCAACCGGATTTGTTCTTGCAATTTACGAAGAAAGTCCATCGGTGATTTGGGTTGGTACATTAAACGGAATAAACAAAATTGACCGAAACAGCAACCAGATTCAAAAGTGGTATGAACCAGACGGCCTTCCGAATAACTCAATAAGAGGAATTCAACCGGATAACAGCGGCAATTTATGGATAAGTACAAACAAAGGATTATCGCGTTTCAGTGTATCCAAAAACAAATTTAAAAACTTTACAAAAATCGACGGAATTCAAGGAAATGAATATGTAATTAACAGTTTTTATAAAATGCGAAACGGAAAACTTCTTTTTGGCGGAGTTAACGGATTTGATATTTTCGATCCTTCGCAAGTAAATGATAATACTTATATTCCGCCTGTAGTTATTACCGATTTCCAGATATTCAATAAATCGGTTATTCCCGACGACCCCGATTCGCAACTTGAAAAAAGCATAAGCGAAACTTCGGAAGCAGAACTTTCTTATAAAGAATCTGTCTTTTCGTTTGCCTTTACAGCTTTGAATTTCCGAGCTTCGGATAAAAATGAATATGCCTATATGATGGAGGGTTTTGACAGCGATTGGAATTTTGTAGGATCGAACCGGACAGCATCATATACAAATTTAGATCCGGGTGAATATACATTTAAAGTCAAAGCTTCGAATAATGACGGTATTTGGAATGAAACAGGAACGAGTCTAAAAATAATTATTTCACCCCCGTTTTGGTCAACTTGGTGGTTCCGGACTTTAGTATTTTTAATTATTGCCGGAATTGTTTATAAAATAGTTGAAAGAGCAAAAGAAAAACGGAAATCGCTGGAAGAAATAAACAATAAGCTTGCAACGGAAATCAAACACAGCAAAGAAGCAGAAGAGGAAAAAGCCAGACTTGCTGAAGAAGCCAGAATAAAGGATGAAGAAATTAAAATGTCGCTTCAAAAACAGCAGGATTATCTTAAAAACGGATTTAATCTTCTTCTATCCGAAATGAATGAATTTGCCGAGGGGAATTTAAATGTAAATATAAAAGTCAATTCGGAAGACAGCTTTTCACGTTTGTTTACAGGTTTTAATATAACTGTTAATAATCTGCGTCAAATAATTCTTAATCTGAGCGAAGCAATCGAATCTACCGCAAACGCAAGCGATCATATAAATGTTACTGCCGAAAAAATTCTTGAAGGAACAAATGAACAAAGTGCGCGTTCGGAAGAGGTAGTTGCAGCAGTAACTGAAATGACAGCAAATATTCTTGAAAGCAGTAAAAATTCCGAAATGGCTGCCCGCGCCTCTGTTGAAGCTAAAAAAATTGCCGAACAAGGAGGCGAAATTGTAAAACAGACAATTAATGGAATGAATGAAATAAGCGAAGTAATTATCAGCGCTTCCGATACAATTAAAAAACTTGGTGAAAGCAGCAACGAAATAAGCCAGATAATCGAACTTATTCAGGATATAGCCGATCAGACAAATCTGCTTGCCTTAAATGCAGCAATTGAAGCAGCGCGTGCAGGTGAACACGGACGCGGTTTTGCCGTTGTTGCCGATGAAGTTCAAAAATTATCGGACAGAACATCTTCGGCTACGAAAAATATTGCTTCGATGATAAAACAGATACAGGAAGAATCTGTTGGAGCTGTTGATTCGATTTCGCAGGGTCTGTTAAAAGTAAATAAGGGGAAAAATTCGGCTGAGCTTGCCGGTAAATCTCTCGACCAGATTATTAATTCCGTATCGCAGGTTTCGCAGGTTATAGAACAGGTAGCTCTTGCAAACGAGGAAAATTCAGCAACAGCCGAACATATCGATAACAGTATTGAAATGATAAATAATGTATCGAAAGACAACGCCGAAAGAGCCGCGCAGGTAACAAATGCAGTTGCCGAGTTAAAGGAACTTACTGGAAATTTACAGGAGCTGATAAACAGATTTAAAATAAACTGATTAAGTCAATAGAAAAAAAGATTACTTTCAGAAACACTTAACTTTTTATTTGATAAATGCGGTTTTTTATTTACTTAGAAATAAATTTATTGAATAAGCTATAAGAAATACTGCAAAAATTCTTTTTACAACTATTTCCGGTAAAGTTACGGCAAATAAAGAAGCGAGGTAACTCCCTATTATAAAGGTAATGCACATAATTAACGCAGCTTTAACATTTACAAAACCGGCTTTGTAATAATTCATTACGGCAAGAATTCCTACCGGCGGTAAAAGCAAACCGAGAGAAGTGCCTTGCGCCTGATGCTGTGAATATCCTAAAAACAGAACCAGCGAAGGAATTATAATAATTCCGCCGCCTATACCCACCATACCGCTCATAATCCCTGCGGCAAGACCGATTATCAATAAAGATACTGTATCCACAAATAATCTCCTTTTTGTTTTATCCGAAAAATAATAAAAAGCCGCTAAACATAATCGGGTTAATTAATTTATGGATGTTTTTCTGTAAATATAGAAAATAGAAAAAAAACAAATTGTTTATCAGATTAAAAGCGGTAGCAGGAAGAGAATTTAGCATAAAATAGTGCAATTATTTTTCCAAGAAAAATATAATTAGGTTTACAACTTTAATTTGCCTAATTTAGCACCGTTAAGGCAGTATCTTTAGAAATAACCCTATTTATTTAGGGAATGATGTAGATGTAGAAGCAATTCAAAACTTACCAGTAAATTTCAGATCTCTGTCACAATTAAAAACAATTTATTACAAAAAGGAGCACTGTTATGGCAGAGCGCAAACAAGGATCTGTTAAATGGTTTAACAGCACAAAAGGATTTGGTTTTATTTCTCAAGCTGGCGGCGAAGATATCTTCGTTCATTTTAAGTCAATTGTAGGAGATGGTTACAAATCTTTAGAAGAAAACGATAAAGTTGAATTTTCGATTACTCAAGGCGCAAAAGGTCTTCAGGCATCGGAAGTAAGACTGATTAGATAATATAAATCTATTTTGATTTTTTCGGACCCCGGCAGCTGTCGGGGTTTTTTGTTTTAAACAAACCTATCATTATTTCAAATTAAAAAATATGATTATATAGTTAGCTGGCTGGAATCGGGTGAATAATAAATAGAAACGAACCCGTAAATTTTAACTGGAACATTTATAAAAATGTGGTGTAAACATCGTGATAATCAACAAAATTCGTGTTTTTTGGAAAAACGTATTCAATATTAATTTAAGGAAATTATCATTTAATAAAAAAAATAAAATTACTAAAAATTCTTATTGACAAATCGAAAATAAATAGTGATTTTATTCGCAATTTATTATTAAAGTTTCGTAAAAAATATAATTAACTAAACAAAAATAAAATTCAAGGAAAGGTCGTTAAATAAAATGAAACCTAACATATTAGCAGAAGGAAAAGAAGAACCTCCTTCTATGCTTCACGAGGTATCAAACCTTATTGAAGTATCTGTTGACCCCGAATCCATCCTTACTGATTCAACAGTATCTTCGAAAATTCCTGTCCTCCCCGAAATAAGGAAGTTTACTCCCAATTCAAATCTGTTATTTATCAAAAGAAAACCTTCTTCAGTAATACCTAAGCAGTATGTCTGCGGTACTAAAACTTTGGAATTCAGGAAAAAATACTATCCCGAAATAACTGATACACAATGGAATAATTGGCATTGGCAGCTTCAAAACAGAATTAAAGACCTTAACGGACTGAAAAGAATTCTTAATCTTTCAGATAGCGAGCTTGAAGCAATAGCCGGTCATTCTGGTCCGCTCCCAAGTTCTGTTACACCTTATTACGCCAGTCTGCTGGAT
>CAYTFZ010000045.1:17078-20070 GCA_964437215.1 uncultured Melioribacteraceae bacterium
TCATTCTGGTCCGCTCCCAAGTTCTGTTACACCTTATTACGCCAGTCTGCTGGATTCAGATGATCCGAACCAGCCTTTAAGAAGGACTGTAATTAAAGTAAAAGAAGAAAATATTTTATCATACGGAGAGGCTGACGACCCGTTGCACGAAGATGCAGATTCCCCGGTTCCGGGACTGGTACACAGGTATCCGGATCGCGTTTTATTTCTTGTAACCGGATTTTGCTCTGTTTATTGCCGGTATTGCACCCGCTCGCGAATGGTTGGAAACCAGGGCGGCGAGTATCGTTTCAGTTTAAATCAATGGGAAGGCGCGCTTGAATATATCCGCCAGCACACTGAAATACGTGATGTGTTGTTATCCGGCGGTGATCCGCTTACATTAAGCGATGAAAAATTAGAGTGGCTGATTTCCAGACTTCGTGCAATTCCGCACGTGGAATTTATCAGAATCGGCACAAAAGTTCCTGTTGTGCTTCCTCAAAGAATTACATCAGGATTATTAAAAGTAATTAAAAAATACCATCCGGTTTGGATGAGCATACATTTTACCCACCCTGACGAGCTTACGCCCGAAGTTAATGAATCCTGCAGTAAACTTGCAAATGCCGGAATTCCTTTGGGAAGCCAGACAGTTTTGTTAAAAGGCATTAATGATAATGTTGATACTATGAAAAAATTGTTTCAGGGGTTGTTGAAAAACCGCGTAAAACCATACTATCTTTACCAGTGCGACCCAGTTGCCGGAAGTTCGCATTTCCGGACAAGCGTAGCAAAAGGGCTTGAAATAATTGCAGGTCTGCGCGGATTTACTACAGGATACGCTATTCCTCATTATGTTATCGACGCTCCCGGCGGCGGCGGGAAAATTCCTATTCTGCCCGATTCTGTTGTTGGGCATACTGCCGAAAACATTTTACTCCGGAATTTTGAAGGAAATGTTTATAAATATCCCGATCCGGTTGAATAAATGATGAGGAAATTAGTTTAATGTTAATTGGTATTACTTACGACCTTCGGCAGGATTATCTCGATCTCGGGTTCGGGGAAGAGGAAACTGCCGAATTTGATCATCCCGACACGATAAACAGTATCGATTCCACCCTTAAAATTCTGGGATATGAAACCGAAAAAATCGGGAATGTTTGGAATCTTACAAAAAATCTTGCCGCGGGAAAAAGATGGGATTTAGTTTTTAACATTGCCGAAGGGCTTTACGGATTGAGCCGCGAAGCCCAGGTTCCCGCTTTGCTTGAAGCTTTTAATATTCCCTATGTTTTTTCCGATCCGCTTGTGCTTTCGGTTTCTCTTCAAAAAGGAATGGCAAAACGCGTTTTCCGGGATCTCGGAATTCCCACAGCAGATTTTATGGAAATTCACAATCCCGAAGATATTGAAAACGTGAAACTGCCCTTCCCTCTTTTTGCAAAACCGATTGCCGAAGGAACCGGGAAAGGAATTTCAAAATCCTCACATATAAAAGATAAAATCGAGTTAAAACAGACTTGCACTGAACTTCTTGCAAAGTTTAAACAACCGGTGCTTTTGGAAACATATTTACCCGGACGCGAATTTACTGTTGGAATTACGGGAACCGGTGACAAAGCTGAATCGGTAGGGATAATGGAAATTACACTGAGCGATAAAGCTGAGCAGTATGCTTATTCCTTTGAAAATAAAGAAAACTGGGAAGGCAGGGTGAGCTACAAGCCGGTTGACGACCCAGAAGCAAAACTTGCCGTAAAAACTGCGCTCGATGCCTGGAAAGGACTCGGCTGCCGTGACGGCGGAAGAGTTGACGTTCGATCTGATGCAAACGGAATACCTAATATTATAGAGATTAATCCGCTCGCCGGGCTGCGTCCCAATTATTCCGATCTTCCGATGATTTGCGATTTTTATGGAATTACTTATACCGAACTTATCCGCACAATTATGAACAGCGCGCTCGAAAGAGTTACAAGTGATAATTTCTTTCCAGGAAAAATTTAAATGGAAGGAAGCAAAAAGGTTGCAATCCTTCATAATGAAGTGAGCGCAGAAAGTTCAGCCGATGAGCTTGACGTTCTCGATCAGGTAAATGCAGTTTCCGCATCGCTTAAAGAACTTGGATACGTTCCCGAAACAATTCCCGTTTCGCTTAATCTGCAAAAAACATCCGATAAACTGAAAAGCATAAATCCGCTTTTTGCATTTAATCTTTTCGAATCGTTCGAATCCACCGGAAAATTCATTTACTTTGTGCCGGCTTTGCTCGATCATCTTAAAATTCCTTACACCGGCTCGGGGACTGATGAAATTTTTATAACAACGAATAAAATAATTACGAAAGAATATCTTGAAAAAGCGGGTCTGCCTACCCCGAAATGGAATTCAGTAGAAAAGATTATTTTATCAAACGGTAATTTTCCATTCCCCTGCATTGTTAAACCCGTTTGGGAAGACGCATCAGTCGGGCTTGACAGCGAATCGGTTTTCAAAGATTTTGCTTCATTAAAAAATCATTTCTCACAAAATATCGAAAACGGACGTGAATTATTTGCGGAAGAATTTATTGACGGACGCGAATTCAATATTTCAGTTCTTGCGTCTCCAAACGGTCCGCAGGTTCTTCCTCAAGCTGAAATTGAATTTATAGATTTCCCGGACAGCAAACCGAAAATTGTAGGATACAGAGCCAAATGGGACGAAAATTCGTTTGAATGTAAAAATACAGTCCGGGTTTTCAGAAAATCTGAAGAGGATGAAGAATTATTTGCGCGGCTTTCGGAATTATCATTGAAATGCTGGAAGCTGTTTAATCTTCGAGGATATGTACGTGTAGATTTCCGGGTGCGTAAAAACGGGCAGCCCGAAATTCTTGAAATAAATGCGAATCCCTGTATTTCGCCGGACAGCGGTTTTGTTGCAGCCTGCAAAACTGCCGGAATAAACTATACTGAAATGATTAAAAGAATTGTAGAAGATATCCCCGGATTGAAAAGTGAAAGAT
>CAYTFZ010000046.1:0-19875 GCA_964437215.1 uncultured Melioribacteraceae bacterium
TTAAACCACCCGTACAGGATTCGGCAACACCTAATTTTAGTCCTCGGTCAATTAATAAGCGGGCAACAACTTCTTCTATTGTTGCATCACCTTTTCCGTAAATGTATCTACCAACTATTGCTCTTATTTTTTGTTCTATTTCTAAAATCTTGCTCTCAGCTTCTTCTTCAGATGAAGCAGTAACAGTTATCCGCATTTTTACGCCAAACTCATTTGGTAAAAAAGCAAGTTTTGCTCCTGATAAAAGCACTGCCAAATCGCCAAGCTTTTCATATAGAATAGATTCAGCAATGCCTGTTGTAAGCAGGTTTAATTGTTTAATAATTATTTTATTTTGCGGATATTTTTCAGTTAAATACGGTAACACGGAATTTTCAAAAATACTTTTCATTTCAAAAGGAACACCTGGCATGGTTATAACAAATTTTCCATTTTTCTCATTCAACATTCCCGGAGCTGTACCTACAAGATTTCTGAATACGGTTGCATCTTCTAAAACAAGAGCTTGGTCTTCGTTTATTTTCGTTAAGGTTTTCCCGCGTTTCTGGAAAAACAATCTTACGTCATTAAGAACTTCAGGATTAACTATAAGTTGTTTATCAAAAAACCTTTGAAGACACTTTTTTGTTATATCATCGTGTGTAGGTCCTAATCCCCCTGTAACAAAAATAACATCTGCTAAAGAAACTGAGTATTCAAGCTCAGATAGAATGGATTCCTCATCATCTCCCACCGTGCTGATTTTAACAACTTCGTAATTATATTTTGTTAATTGTTCCGCTAAAAATGATGCGTTAGTATTAACAGTTTGCCCTATCAGTAACTCATCCCCAACCGAAATAATGAAAGCTTTCATTTATATTCTCAGGTTTATTGAAATCAGTTAAAAAATAAAAGTAAAAAATAACTCAGCAAAAGCGCATATATTCCGGAAATGATATCATCGAGCATAATACCTAAACCTCCTTTAAGCCTTTCCGATATGTTTGCCGGATAAATTTTTACAATATCTAAAATGCGCCAAATTATAAAAACAGTAATAATCCATTCAGTATTTTTAGGAATTAGAATAAAGCTGATCCAAGTACCTGCAAATTCGTCAATTGTACATTGTTTCGGGTCCTTGCCATATTGATCTTCAAACTGATTCCCAATAAAAATACCTGCAACACTTATTACTATTATTGCCGGTAAAAGAACATAATGGCTTTCAAAGCCAGGTATTAAATATATGAATAATGCAGCTAAACTTCCAAAAGTTCCTGAAGCATAGGGAATATATCCAGTGTAAATTCCCGAACCAAGAAGTTTTATAAAAGGATTAATCTTCATTAATAAACAGCCTTTTTATCATAAGCTTATTTTTGAAAAGATATGTAAATCCTGTATATAACGTAAATACTGTTACTGCAAGCATCGAATAATTTACAATATTTCTATCAAGCAGTAAAGAAAAGATATTTTCGTTTCCAACATAAATAAAGTCGAATGTTTTTAGCGTATATACGGTTAACAAATAATATATAAATGCCATTTGGATAAAAGTTTTCCATTTAGCAGCTTTGCTTGTATAGAAAGATTTGTTCTGATGTTCTGCAATCAATCTTAAAATAGTAATTAAAAAATCTCTTATAACAATTGCTATTACCATCCAAAGCTGAAGGACGTCAATAAAAACAAATCCGAAAAAAGCAGCTGAAGTAAGAATTTTATCGGCAAGGGGATCCATAAACTTTCCCCACGTTGTGATATAATTAAATTTTCTTGCTAACCAGCCGTCATACCAATCGGTAATTGCTGCTATAATAAATATTACAATAGATATCTGCTTAAAAGTAATATCTTCCGATAAGAAAAAGAACAGGAAAACAGGCGTTAAAATTATTCTTAGAACAGTAAGCTGATTAGGTAATACCATTTTAATTCCGTAAAATTTTCAAAAGGTAATTAAAATCGTATATTCCGGTGCTGTGACCGTCTTTCCAAATAATATTTACGGCATAACTTCCTATTATTTTTATGTTTTCAATTTTCAATTGATTTCCTGTATAAATCGGGATATATGTGTTGCCATTCTTTTCTCTTTCGGAGCTGCAAACAGCACAAGGGCAAAGCCGCCTTAAATTTGCCAACTTAATTTTATCTGCCGAATTATCATTCCAGGTAATATTCAAGATGTTTTCATCAATATTTAGTTTAACCGGAATCATTTTTCTAAATTTCTGCCGGTTAATTTATATAAAGCTTCTTTATATTTGTTGCTAGTGTTAATAATTACATCTTCAGGTAAATCGGGAGCTGGAGGACGTTTGTTAAATTTTACCGATTCAAGATAATCGCGCACATATTGCTTATCGTAACTCGACTGAGTTTTACCTTTTTCGTAACTTTCCATCGGCCAGAAGCGGGATGAATCCGGAGTAAGTAATTCGTCTATTATTATAACTTTTCCATCGTAAATACCGAATTCCATCTTTGTATCAGCAAGTATAATTCCGCGAGATTCGGCATATTTATATGCGTTTTTATAAACAGCTAAAGTCTTTGTTTTAATTTCTTCAAATATTTCTTTGCCAACTATTTTTTCAGCCTGCTCAGCAGAAATATTTTCATCGTGGTCGCCTATTTCAGCTTTTGTTGAAGGGGTAAAAATAGGTTCAGGCAGTTTTTCAGACTCTACCAATCCCTCGGGTAAAGGAATTCCGCAAATCATTCCAGTTTTCTGATAATCTTTTAATCCAGAACCTGTTATATAACCGCGCACAATGCACTCAATAGGAATAAGTTCGGCTTTTTTAACAAGCATCGATCTGCCTTGTAATATATCTTTATATTTTTTACAAACTTCCGGAAATTCATCAACATTTGTTGAAACAATATGATTATCAATAATATTTTTTGAATATTCAAACCAAAATTTTGAAATCTGAGTAAGAATTTTTCCTTTATCGGGTATACCCTGATTCATTATAACATCGAAAGCGGAGAGTCTGTCCGTTGAAACCATCAGATAATAATCACCTAAATCGTACATATCACGGACTTTTCCTTTCTTAAATAATTTTATATCCTCAAAATTTGTATCCAATACAACGGTTTTCATATATTTTCCTTTTATTTTTTGCAATATCAAATATAAAGAGACATCCGGCTTAATTCAACCGTACTCATAATTATTTAATATTATCCGATAATACCTGAAAGTTATTTTTTTATTTTTGCCGGATAAATTATGAAATGCAAAACAAGCTGTATTCTCGTAAAAAGCTTAATTCTGTTTTCCTTGTTTGCAGATTTTTATTATGCCCAAGTACCTGAAAAAAGTGTTTTTCCCATTACTACTCTTTTAACAGTATTTCTTTTTATTATAATAATTTTTCTTTTATTATTGATATTCTTTCAAAACAAAAAAAATACTAAACTAAAGAAGCTGATAAAATTAAACTTAACTGAAGAATATGAGAATTTAAGACATTCATATAATTCCCTGAAAACAAGTTTACAAAACGAACAAAACAAGAATGAATTATTAAATCAAAAAATCAAAGAATTTGAAACAAATATTTCCCAGCTGGAAGAAATAAATTCTACTTTACTTGAGCAAAAAATAAAACTGCAGACTTCCAAGCAAAACTTAGAAGAATTACAAAAACAAAAAGATGAACTTTTTGCCATTGCAATCCACGATATTAAGAATCCTGCTTCTGCTATAAAAGGATATATCGAGTTAATAAAAGGATATGATTTGAATGCTACTGAGCAACAGGAAATAATCGAAAATCTTGCTAACTCTTCAAATCAGGTAGTGAAGCTTGCTCAAGAGATTAGCAAAATAATGGCGCAGCAAAAAACCGAAGAAACAATGAAATTTGAAAAAACCTCGATAAAAAAAATAATTGATAATATCTGTAATCAGAATGCTGCTTACGCAAAGAAGAAAGGGGTTAAATTACTTAATCAATCATCCGACAGTCTGCCTAAAAACAATATTGATCCCGATAAAATTACCGAAGCAATTGAAAATCTCGTAAATAATGCAATAAAATATGCTCTTCCCGATACTATTGTCCATGTAAGAACTTTTTTTAATTCCGATAATGTAACTGTCGAAGTCTCGGATAATGGAGTCGGGCTATCAGAAGAAGATGTAAAAAAAGCATTCAACAAAGGCGTAATTTTAACTCCCAAGCCTACCGCAGGCGAAGAATGTTCGGGGTTGGGTTTATGGATTGTTAAAAGAATAATTGAAGAGCATAACGGAAAGGTTTTTGTGAAAAGCAAACTTGGCATAGGCTCAACTTTTTCTTTTCAGCTTCCAATAATTAAAGAATGATATACAACTGTTAAAAACAGGCGGTATTAAACCGCCTGCATAGGATTTTGTTAAAGCTTTGAGGACTAAGGCTATTTAGTTAGATTTTCATAAAACCATATTAACATAAATCCCTTTTTTTTGCTCCTTATACTCTAACGAATCTTTAGACTTCTCGGCAAAATCCGGATCGACAATAGCCCTAATTAATGGGTCGGGTTTTTCCTTAAATTTTGCCTGTTCGTCAGAGATAGCGCCAATGGCAGAATCGTTATTCGATTTAGCGTCACTGCTCTTTATAACGCCTGATGCACTGTAGGAGCCGGCATCCGAGATGACCCTTGAAATAACCATTTTAGCCTCCCTGCTTAAATGATAATCGGGGATATCATATCCCCTAATTTTATATTCGAATAATATTCATAAAAGTTTAATAAAATTATTTAAAAATTGGAACTATTTTAAGATTAGACTATTTTAATGCCTTGAAAATTTAATTTAAGGAGTCTTAATGAAAAAAATACTATTCATCACCTTGCTTGCCTCAATTCATTTATTTACAAATGCCCAGGAAAAACAATTTACTAAAGAAGACCTTAAAACTGAAATGCAAAAAGTAAGTTATTCAATAGGCTATAATATCGGACAAACCTTAAAAATGCAGGAAATAAAGGTAGAAGCAGACATTTTTGTAAAAGGATTAAAAGATGCTTTATCGGAAATGCCGATATTGAGTGAGCAAGAAATTTCTGATATCCTCGTTGCCTATCATTCCAAAAAAATAGCAGAAAAAGACAGCATCACAAAAGCAGAAAAGGACAAAAACATTAAGGAAGGTGAAAACTTTTTAGCAGCAAATAAATTAAAAGACGGAGTTATTACTACAAAAAGCGGGCTTCAATATAAAGAAATAAGAAAAGGAACAGGACCAACCCCGAATGATACAAACAAAGTTACTGTTAACTATAGAGGATATTTTATAGACGGTACTGAATTTGATAATTCTTACAAAAGAGGACAAGCAGCTACTTTTCCGGTTATCGGTGTAATTCCGGGCTGGACTGAAGCTTTAAAATTAATGAGTCCTGGTTCTAAATTTGAGCTTTACATCCCATACAAACTCGCTTACGGAGAATCAGGCAAACCTCCTGTAATCGGTCCGGCAAAAACTTTACTTTTTGAAGTTGAGCTTATCGAAATATTAAAATAAATAAAAAAAACCCAGGTTATTATTTAATCTGGGTTTCTTTTTTCAAACTGCTTGTAATTTTTGATTGACCGCTCCAACAGTTTTTTTTCTAATATATTTTTTTAACAACAACCCTGCGGTTTTTAGCTTTTCCTTCAGGTGTGGAATTGTCAGCAATAGGATAATCTTCACCAAATCTTATAATGTCAAATCTGCTTCTTTCTAGACCTTTGCTTACAAAAAATTCCAAGACTGCATTTGCTCTTTCATATGACAATCTATAATTATCCTGTGCTCTGCCATCAGAATCTGTATGCCCTTCAATTCTCCATCTGGAGTTAGGATCAGCTTTTATAATTTCAATAAGTTTTTCAAGTTCTGCTAACGCAATAGGGGACATTGCAGCTATGCCAGAACCAAAACTTAATTTTCCGGTAAGAACAAATTCATCCTCGATTATAGGACACCCATCTTCATCCACCTTTAATCCGGGTTCCGTATTATCACATTTATCATTATAATCCGGCACTCCGTCATAATCGGAATCAATAGGACAACCATTATGGTCTACTGCAACACCTAATTTTGTGTAGGGACATTGATCAATATAATCCGGGACACCATCCAGATCATTATCTTCCGGACAACCGTCTTCATCAACTTTAATATTTTTCGGCGTATTCTGGCAATTATCTAAATCGTCTGTTATTCCGTCATTATCTGTATCAAGAATACATCCGTTTTTATCAACTTTAACTCCCTCTTTTGAACATGGACATTTATCAAGATAATCCGGCACTCCATCTTTATCGTTATCTACAGGGCATCCTCTCTCATCAACTTCCATTCCCGGATAAATATTCAGGCAAACATCCATATCATCCGGAATACCATCTTTATCCTCATCAGTTTTTCCATTCAGTGAATAAGATAGACCTAACATTGCAGTAAAAAACATATCATCGTGTTTTCCTGCTCTTATATCATCAAAACGATCGCTTGAAGATACTTTTATACCGGTGCTTATATTCATTGTTAAATTATTTGCAACAAGAATTCTCAATCCAACTTCTCCGTTATACAAAACGTCTGTCTTAATATATTTTCCAGCAGAATTGTTAGGCATCTCCTTCCATTCTTGCGTCAGGGGATCAAAAAATATTATTGAACATCCTGCAAATAAGTATGGATAAAAAGTTTCATCATATTGATAAGCATAAACCAGCCCTATTCCGCCAGAAATGTATTTTGTTCTGTATTCATTAATCAATCTTCTCGAATCTGTCCCGCGTAAAAAACCTCCTTCTATGGATATACGAGGCCCTATTGCGTGCTTTGAATATGTTGCAAAGAAATATTCAGCTGATATTCTTGATGAAATTCCCGGGCCCATATTCTCGTAATCGTTATAATTAAGATTAAGTCCGAAATCCCCTGATAAAACGAACGAATCCATAAATGGATGATATTTTTTTATCATTTTTGCCTGAGAAAATACTGTATGACTAGATAGACAAAATAATGCAAATAACAGTATTTTTTTCCACATAATAACCTCAATCTTAGGTGATATTTTAAATAATAAAATACTTAGACAGTGTTTTATTTGTCTTATGTATTTAAAAATAATGAAAGGAATTCTAATAACGAAGAAAAATCTGCAAATTCAGTTAATTAATGTTATACTGTACTCTCATTTGCTTAATTTTTATCACAATTTCAACAACTGTCTGTTTCAATTCATCACCCATACGCTGATATTCGTCGGGATGTGTATCTTTCATAAAAAACATTAAAGCATAATAAAGAGGTCTGAATCTGTATTTACAATCAAATTTGTTCTCGTCGAACATATTGTAAACATATTCTGTTTTTTTATTTGCAATTAAAAACATAATATATTTTTCGAAACGCCTGTTTATATCCGACATAAATTCTTCAGTTTCAACATATTTTTCAGCTATTGAAACATTTTCCTCGAATTTGTTGTGCCATATCAAAATTAAAGTATAAATGTATGCATTTGTCTGATCTTTTAAAAAGTCGAAAGCATTTTTTGCAAGGTCAAGAGCTGTATCTTTTTCTTTCTTTTGCTCGAAATAATTATAAGCAAGCTGTATCATTCCCTTGTTGTGTCCCTTCTCTGCAGCAATTTTAAAGTATTTATCCGAATTTTCGAAATCTTTTTTCGAATCGCGATACAAAATACCTAAATTATACACTGCTGCAATATTCCCTTCTCTTACTGCTATTTCGTAATATTCAATTGCTTTCGAAATATTGTTCAATTCGTTTTGATATAGTAAGGCAAGATTATTTGCTGCAACTTTATTACCTTTTTTTAGAGCCTTCAAATAATATTCTTCAGCTTTTTTATAATCTTTAAAATCTTTTTTAAAGATAACTGCAAGGTTATTCATTGCATCAACATTGCCATAATTAACAGAAATAAGATAATACTTTTTGGCTTTTTCGTAATCGTGCAATTTATTCTGATAGAGCAAAGCAAGATTAAATACTGCATTGTTATTACCCTTTTCTACAGATTTAAGATAGTAATCCTCGGCAGTTTTATAATCGTGATAGGAATTCTGATACAGTTGGGCTAAATAATAATAACCTGCATCAACACCTTTTTCAAGTGCAAGGTTATAATATTCAGCAGCCTTTTCAAAATTCTTATTTACCTCTTGTTCAATCAGCCCAAGCTGGATGTAAGCTTTAAACATTCCTTGTTCTATTGCTTTATCAAGATATTCTTTAGCTTTTTCGTAATTCTTTATTTTTCCGTAATACAACAAACCAAGATTTAATATGGATTTTGTATTCCCATTTTCAATAGCCGTTATGAAATATTTTTCGGCATTTTCATAATCTTTAAGTTCATTCTGATATAACAGCGCAAGATTATTTAAGGCTTTAACATTCCCTTTTTCAACAGCTTTTATATAATTCTTTAATGCGTTTTCAACGTCGCCCAAACCAGTTTCGTAAATAAAAGCTAACAATCCAAAGATAAAACCATCAGGATTTTTTACTTCCTGCAGTTTAGTAAGTGCCAAGCGGTATTTTCGTTGTTCAAGATAATTATACACAACTTTTATTATTTCTTCATCTGTCTCCGGTAAATCGGCAATAAGTTCGCTGTTTATTCTTTCAAGCAGCTTTTTAGTACCCTTAATCATTTCATCCTGCAGTTCGGATGTAATTGAGATGCTTGATAATACTTCTGTCATATATATAGCATCTTTTGCGTCAAGAATACCTTCCTGAAGCTCTTTTAGGTGCTTACGTGCAGTATTGATAATATCTTCTTCATTGCACCAGTTTGTTAGGAATTTTACAATCCAAAGTACCTTATTACGGTCTTTTTTCCTTCCGTATCGCATAAGATACCAGATATTAAAAAATCTTTCGGTAATCTGATAAAACTTAGTATTCGAATCTGTTATTATTGAATATACAAATTTACTTTTTTCAAGAAGGCGTAAATTGTTTTCAATTATTTTTTTATCGAGTGTGGTATATTTCGAAATCTCTTTTATGCTTACTGCATCCCAGCTTATAGCCATTGCGTCAATAATTTCCTGCTGCTGAGGCGATAAATCGTCCATTCTGTGTTTATATAGGGGTGTAACACGGTCAAGAATTATTTCAAGGTCCTTTAAAGGATCTCCGTTTTCATAATCTACAAACACTTCAAAAAGTAAAACTATTGTACGGGGCACACCGCCGGTAAGTCTTCTCAGCGTTTCAATTCTTTCGGGCTGCGAATTTATTATTTCAGCAATTTTATCAGATTTATAATTTTCACCAAGCTTTTTTAACAGAATTGTAGCTTCATTTTCCGATAATCCTGATAAATGAACAACATCAAAATTATCTAATATTTCCATAAGGTCTGTGTTGGTTTCAAGTATATCGGAAGAAGCACCTACAAATTTAATGTTTTTTGCTTCGGAGAGAATTGAAATAAGGGTTATTACTTCTTTAAGTTCAAATTTCTTAATTAAATCGCCAAGATTATCGATAAAAAGAACAAGCTTTTTATTATTTGAAATAAGCCTTTCATTAAGGATTTCGTAGCTTACCTGTTCATCGTTTTCTTTGTTTTTAATATCCGATATTTTATCCAATAACCCATAAAACATTGTATCATACTGTTCTTCAAGACTTATTGCAATATTTTCCCATAATTTGTACAAAGTTCTGATATTGTATTGTTCTTCATCAAAAATAACAGGTATGTATTCTTTGGAAAGATTTTCGTCACGCTGAATTTCGTAAAAAAGTCTGAGTAATAGAGTAGTTTTTCCATAACCCCGCTGTCCCATAATTAAAATATGTTTTGTTGATGCTACGCCGTCGGAACCTTTAATTTTTACAAGAACATCGTTAAATTCCTGATTTCTTGCAACAAAGTTATTGATTATTTCTTCTTTGGTTTGATTTCCGGGATTGTAGAGAGTTGGAATACTACCGCGATTTGATAACATGCCTTTTTATCCCACAAGATTTAATTTTTTGATGAATTTGAACTTTTCCGTAAATTTTAAAATTTCTCAAACGAAAAATAGGTTTGTTCATAGTTAAATTCAATCTTTATTTACTTTTTATTTAATCTAATAATTTCTTAGTGAGTATTTATAAATAATTTGAAATATTTATACATAATTTAAGGTAATCTTTGTCCCTTTTCCTTTTGCACTTTTAACTTTCATTTCAATATTATTTATTTCACAACATTTTTTTACCATTGCTAGGCCTAAACCAGTTCCCTCATATTTGCGTGTATAACCGCTTTCTTCCTGTGTAAACGGAACAAATAATTTCTTCATATACTCCTCAGAAATACCGATTCCGCTGTCTTCTACTTCCGAACATAAATGTCCTTCGGAATTAACTCTCAGTCTGATTATTATTTTCCCTATGTGAGTATATTTTATTGCATTATCGATTAAATTTAAATATAACTGGGTAAGTGTATATTGATCGGCAAAAATAATCGTATCAATGTTATTTTCTGCTTGAAACTCAAGTTCAAGTCCTTTTTCAGCTACCAAGTTGCGGAATTCATTTATAATTGGAATTAAGATATCGCTCCGTACATCTAAATATTTCTTAGAACACTTATATGTTCCAGTATGCAGTTCCGAAACATTCAGTATAAGTTCGATAGTTCTTATAAGCCTTCTTCCGCCGTTATCAATCATTTTAAAACCAAAGCGCATATTTTCCGGAACAACATCACCCAGTTCGTTTTCCAGCAAAGAAGAAAAACTTAAAATTGTATTTACAGGAGTACGGATTTCGTGGGACATTTGTGCAAGAAATTCAGATTTCAACTTATCGGATTTCTCTGCCTTTTCTTTAGCAATTCTTAATTCTTCGGCATGCTTTTTATAATCTGTTATATCTTTAACAACCGAATAATTGTAAATTTCATTTTCAAACTCTATAACTTTCGAACAAATCATTACATTGCGTAATTCACCATTTTTCATACGAAAAACTGATTCAAAATCATTTATTTCTTTTTCTTCGATCAAACGTTTAATGTAAGATATTCTCCTATCTTCATCGACCCATAAGTTAAATTCCGATGAATATTTCCCACAAATTTCTTCGGCACTATACCCTGTGCTTTTCTCAAAACTTTTATTTACTTCAATAATTTTCCCGTCATTTAAACGTATTATAATGGAAATATCACAAGAGGTGAGAATAATTGCATCATAAAATGCTTTTAGTCTGTTATACTTCTTTTGAAGATTCTCCAAATCTGATTCGTAACTTGCAGTTTTGTTGTGGATAGGAAAAGATTTTTCAGAGATCTCCGTATTTATCATATTAATAGTCATCAGCAATTATAAATGTGTACGACATACATATATTCGGAGAAAAGAAATAATTCTTTAGCCTTTTTATATTGATTTAAATCAATTGACCTTTTAATCGAAATATTCAGCAATTTTCCGGACGACGAAATCAATCTGTTCATCCGATAATTCAGGATAAATCGGCAGAGCAATTGATTTTTTCGAGGCATCTTCGGCAACCGGGAAATCACCTTCGGAATATCCTAAATCGGCATAACATTCCTGATTATGAAATGGAACAGGATAATAAATTTCAGTAGCAATTTCATTTTTGCTAAGAAATTCTCTTAAAGCGTCCCTGTTTTCTGTGCGGATAATGAATTGATTATAAATATGATAGTTTTTTACCTGGTTTGATTTATAAACGGCTTCGGGCAGTAAAATTTTATTCTTACTGCTATATTCAGTTCTTCCTGTCGAATCAGCAAGTCCTGCTTTAATAAATTGAGTTATATACCTTTCTGCATTTTCTCTTCTTTTTGCAGACCAAGAATCGAGATGAGGAAGTTTAACATTTAGTACTGCAGCCTGAATAGCATCGAGACGAAAATTTCCGCCAATCATTTTATGATAATATTTAGGCTCCATTCCATGAACCCGCAGCATTTTTAATTTAACGGCAAGTTTTTCATCATTTGTTACAACCATTCCTCCATCGCCATAACCGCCCAGATTTTTACTAGGGAAAAACGAATAGCAGCCGATATGACCAATAGTTCCGGCAAATTTGCCGTCTTTATACTGAGCGCCAATTGCTTGCGCGCCGTCTTCAATAACACATAAATTATGCTTTTCGGCAATACTCATAATTTTATCCATATCGGCGCATTGCCCGAAAAGATGAACCGGAATTATAGCCCTTGTGCTGCTGGTTATTTTTTCTTCAATTTTTTCGGGATTGATATTAAACGTTACCGGATCGGAATCCACAAAAACAGGAACAGCATTTAATCTGGAAACAACCCCCGCTGTAGCAAAAAACGAATACGTAGGAAGAATTACTTCATCACCCGGCTGCAAATCAATTGCCATTAAAGCCACAAGCAGAGCATCAGTTCCCGAAGATACCCCAATGGAATATTTCACATTAAGATATTTGCAAATACTTTCTTCAAGTTTTGAAACTTCGGGACCAAGAATAAAATACTGCGATTCTGCCACACGAAGAATTGCTTCGTCGAGCTCTTTTTTTAACGATTGATATTGCGGTTTAAGATCCAGAAGCGGAACTTTCATAATTTCTCCTGTTTTTGTTGCAAAACTAAATGATGAATGAATATAATGAAAGCAAATATTTATTCACCACAAGCTATTTTATTAAATTATATTTTTTCTGATAATACTTTAGTAATTCTTTCTGCTGCTTTGCCATCCCATAAATCAGGGATTGCTCCTTTTTTAATTTTTCCGTTAAGATTTTCCAGCGCTGCTTTCTCGGCTAAAGCAAAATCATCACCTATCAGCAGATTTGTGCCGACATCAACAGTTACCGGTCTTTCGGTTGTTGTTCGCAGGGTAATACATTGAATTCCTAAAAAAGTGCTTTCTTCCTGTATTCCGCCGCTGTCGGTTAATATAAGCTCGGCATTTTTAATAAGATTTATAAAATCGAGATAACCTATCGGATCAGTTAAAATTACATTTGAATTCAGTTTAAGGATTAAATTAAAATTTTCAAGATTTTTTCTTGTACGGGGATGAACAGGAAATACTATTTTCCTTTTTTGAGATACACTGCTTATCAGCTGAACCAAAGATCTAAGCTGCGTTTCTGAATCCACATTGCTTGGACGGTGCATTGTCATAAGGACAAACTTTCCGGATTCCAAACCTAATTCTCTCATTAAAGACGAAGATTCAGCTTTTTCTATGTAATTATTAAGACTGTCAATCATTACATTTCCTGTGAAAAATACCTTTTCATCAGGAACACCTTCATTCTTTAGATTTTCCAAGCCGCTTTTTTCAGTTACAAATAAATAATCCGAAATCCTATCTGTAAGAATTCTATTTATTTCTTCAGGCATTTGCATATCGAAACTGCGCAGTCCAGCTTCAACATGGGCAACTTTAATATGCAGTTTTGATGCAGTAAGACTGCAGGCTATTGTTGAATTCACATCACCAACAACAATAACAAGATCAGGTTTTTCCTGGAGTAATATCTTTTCAAACTCCATCATAACTTTAGCTGTTTGTTCGGCGTGGCTTCCGCTGCCTATTCCTAAATAAAAATGCGGTTTCGGAAGTTCAAGATCATCAAAGAAAACCTTCGACATTTTTTCATCGTAGTGCTGACCCGTATGGCAGATAAGATGTGTTATACTGTTTTTATATTTTTGAAATGCTTTATGAATAGGAGCAACCTTCATAAAATTGGGACGAGCGCCCACAACAGAAATTACTTTTTTCAAGAAACCCTCAGTTTAATAAAAATTCAAATTTAAATAAACAAATAAAACTATATTCTAATTGTGATTTATCCGACAATATATCTTTTATAAGCCGTAAGACAATCCAAAGGAAATATCTTTAATATTTTTCTTTGATTCGGAATACTTGGTGTTAGTAAATACAGCTTCCAAAAAGACATAACCTGTATGAATTATTTCATAATCAGCTTTTAATCCGAAATAATTGAAAGTTGTTACTCCCCCGAATAAAAACGGCTGCGAAGGACGAACATACTGCATTTCCACTACCCCGTCACCGCCTTTTCTTATCCTCTGATACCATATTTTTGCATTCAACCCTCGTAAAATTCTGTAAGAAGCAGATAAATAAATCTGATCGGAATTATGCCCCATCCAGTGACCTAAAAGATAGGAAGAACTTTCGTAAGTCTGTGCAGGAATATAATGGCGGTAAACAAAAGGATATATTTTTGTAAACTCTGCAGTCAGTTTTAAGTTTTCCACAGGAAGATCGGCAACAGATCCGCCTATTGTAAATCCAAGCTGGTTTCGTTCTCTTTCGGCATTAAATAAATCGCCAATCGAAATTTCATCAATAAAAACAGTGCCATATAAATGCGTGTTTTTTATATGATTTTTTGAACTGACACCTAAAAAGAATTGCGAGTTATCGCCTGCATTGTTCCGGTTTTTGCTGAGATAATGATCAGCCAGACGGAAAAACATAAGCGGCATTAAGTATGCTATTTCCAGTCTGTCGCTGTAAACAATCGATTCGCCAAGTGATATATCTAATCCTTTCACCGGCCGGATTGTTAAAGTATGCGAGGCAAGATATTTTTCGCGGTAAAGAGTTCTGTCCTCTCCGGTTCTCGAAGTCGGATAAACAGAACTTGAATCAATCTGGTTAGAAGAAAGCCAGGCGTGAAAATAATTAAAAGAAAGCCAATCGGTCAAATTTAAATCCAGCCTTATAAAAGGAAACGAGGGAGCTTTATCCGAAAGAACAAGTTTGCCGCCTTCTCCGTAACCCCAATTCATAAATTCCTTACCTGCAGAAATATTTCCCCAATTCCAGCCGTATGAAATGTGAGTGTTTACTTCGGCAAAATCTTCGGTATGCCAAATAACACCTGTTTTGTTAGAAAAATCGTACTTCTTGTTATATAATTTTCTTTTTGCAGCATTATCGCGGTAGCTGAAACTGAATCCTACATTATCCGAAATGTAGCCCGAAAATTTAAGTCCTGTTGTAATCACAGAAAAATTATCAGAATCGAATTTATTATATGAATACCCAAAAACAGGATCGACGTTAATTTTCAAGTTTTTTCCTGAATAACTGAACAATCTTATTCTTCCTGATTCATCTTTAAAGATTTTTTTTTCTTCCCGGCTATTTTGCTCAACAATATTTTTTTCTAGTTTATAATCCAATAAACGAAAATTCAATTCTTCAATATCTGCGGCGGTAAGAAGATTTTGTTTTTTTTCGGCTTCGCTGAGTTTCGAAAAAATATACTGCCGTTCCAAGGGTTTAATCTGATCGTTAAATTCTATTATTCCCTTCTGACTTAACCGGCTGAGTAATTCGTAAACCGGACTGTTAACAGGTTCGAATAAAGATTGAGCGGATACTTGAGCAAAAAGAAATAGGAAAAGCATTATTGCTGAAATATTTATTTTAATACGCATTCGGATCTCCTTTAATCATATTCCATACAGTCATAAAAATAATCTGAATATCAAGCCAGAACGACCAGTTTTCTATATACCATATATCGTGTTCAATCCTTTTCTGCATCTTTTCAATGCTTCCGGTCTCACCGCGATGTCCGTTAACCTGAGCCCAGCCTGTAATTCCGGGTTTAACAAGATGCCTTAGCATATACATTTTTACTTTATCTTTCGATTGCATATTAAGAGGACCGGGATGAGGACGAGGACCAACAATACTCATATCGCCTGTAAGAACATTTATAAATTGAGGCAGTTCATCTAAATTTGTTTTACGGAGAAACGCACCTATTTTTGTAATACGCGGATCATCTTTTTTTGCCTGCTGAAATTTACCGTCGTCGCCAATATCCTTGCTTTCAACAACCATAGAACGAAATTTTAGAGTAATGAAATTTTTATTATTTTTTCCCCACCTCTTCTGTTTAAAAAATACTGGCCCCTTTGATGTGGCTTTTATTATAATTGCAAGCAACGGAAAAAGCCACGAAAAAACTAATACTATTACAAAAAGTGAAAACAAAAAATCGAAAGCTCTTTTAAGCAGCCGCCAGTTAAATTCATTAACTCTGTCTTCTCGAACAGATATAACCGGAAAACTGCCGAACATTGTTACACTGTATTTTGACGAAACTACATTGAAATAATTAGGAATAATTTTAATACGGGTTGTATGCTGCTCGCAAGTTCTTATCACTTCTTCAACACGCGATATTGCGTAATTAGGGAGTGCAATTATTACGTTATCAATTTCCTTTTCATCCAAAACCTGATCTAAATCATCAATTTTTCCCAAATACTGCCCGTTAAGAAAAGACTTGTTTTTATCATCCAAAAAGCCTACAACTTTATAACCGAATTGCGGATTATTAAGGATAGTCTGGTAAAAATTGAATCCGACCTTACCTGCACCAACTATTAAAAGGTTCCTTATATTTCTGCCTTTTTTACGAAGATATTTAAGAAATGTCCGGAATAAATAACGATTAACAGAATGAAATACCACCATAATAATTGCGTAAGACAATACAAACATCCTCGGCAATCTGTATTCCACCATCGAAAATAAAATTACTATTGCTGCTATTACCTGAATTGTTATGTTTTTATAAACAGAAAAAAGCTCAATTAAGTAATTCCTGGATCTGAATTCATCATATAATCGTGTTGTTTTTGCTGAAAAGAACCAAACAAGTGAAAGCGCTAAACCTAAAAAATGAGTTTTAATATTCAGATCGAACTTTTCGGCTCCCAGACTTACATACAAAGCAAGAATGTACGAACACAATAGGATTACTATATCTACAACAAATCGTGAAATGAAAATAGATTTACGGTGTATCTGCATCTTTTCCGGATAAATTTAATTATACAAAAATATTATTTTTAAACCGATTAATTAAACAATTAATTATTATTGTTATTATTATGATTGTAGATTTTTTCCCGTTTTACTTCTCAACGTTTTCCAAAAACCATTTATATGCTTTTATTATTCCGTCTTTAAGCTCCGTTTTATGCTTCCAGCCTAAAGAATGCAAAAGAGAAACGTCAAGCAGTTTCCGAGGCGTACCATCGGGTTTGGATGTATCGAAAATAATTTTTCCGTTATATTTTACTGCATCTTTTATTGTTTCAGCAAGTTCCTTAATAGTTAAATCTTCTCCCGTGCCAATATTTATATGAGTCAGATTTTTATCATATAAATCTCCTGCACTAATATTTTCCATTAAGTAAGTTATTGCATCGGCAAGATCTTCAACATATAAAAATTCTCTTTTAGGAGAACCTGTTCCCCATACTATCACTTCCGAGGAACTATTCTTTTTCGCTTCGTGAAATTTCCTTATCAAGGCAGGCACAACATGCGAAGTTTCGAGGTTGAAATTATCGAAAGGTCCGAATAAATTTGTTGGCATTACCGAATAGAAATTTGAACCGTATTGTTTGTAATAACTTTCGCACAATTTAATACCAGCAATTTTTGCAATTGCATAAGGCTCGTTCGTGTATTCAAGTTTTCCATTTAGTAATTCATCTTCATTTATCGGCTGTTTTGCAAGTTTTGGATATATACACGAACTTCCAAGAAAAATCAATTTTTCTGCACCGTTTTTATATGCAGAATGAATTATATTCGACTCTATCATCAAGTTTTCATAAATAAATTGAGCTCGATATGTGTTGTTTGCCAAAATTCCGCCGACTTTTGCCGCAGCAACAATAACTATTTCAGGCTTTTCTTTCTCGAAAAATCTCTCTACCTGCTCCTGCCTTAAAAGGTCGAGACCCGGATAACCGGCAGTTAATAAATTGTTGAATCCTTTTGATTTTAAGTTACGCGTAATTGCCGAACCAACCATCCCGGTATGACCGGCGATGTATATTTTTTTATTTAACATTTTTTTCTCCGTTATACGTAAGAAGTAATGCGTGATATGCAATAGAACTTTTATGTTTTATTATTTAAATAATTTATCAGCCCTAAAATCATTGCGCGAATATCTTCTATATTTTTTTGAATATGATTAAATTGGTCATTATTAATAAAGTTTAATTCTCCACAAATTATTATTTGAGTATCTAATTCAGATACTGAACCTAAACTAATGTATAAAAATTGAATAAACTCTTTTTTATGATTTCTGGCAGCTCCTTCAGCAATATTGGAAGGTATGGAAACAGCACATCTTCTTAATTGACTGGTTATCCCATAAAGTTCTTCTTTTGGAAAAGTTGAAGTGAATTCATAAATTTCTTTAACAAGAGTTATAGATTTTTTCCATACATCTAAATCTTTATGTGTCTTCAATTTTTTTCCCTATTTTTTTGCGTTTCTCGCTTTACGTATTACTTTTCACGTTTCGCCAATTTCAAATCCGCATCAACCATAACTTTTACAAGGTTTTCCAAATCCGTTTTTGCTTCCCAGCCGAGTTTTGCTTTTGCCTTTGCCGGATTTCCGATAAGTAATTCAACTTCGGTCGGTCTGTAATATTTAGGAGAAACTTCAACAACTGTATCACCTTTTTTCAACTTTCCATCTTTACATAAGTTTTTGTATAATGGAGTAATTCCACTAACAATACCTTTTTCATTTTCTTCGCTTCCCTGCCATTCCAAAATAACACCCAATTCTTTAAATGAAAGTTCCGTAAACTCTCTTACAGTCCTTGTTATTCCGGTAGCAAGAACAAAATCCTCAGCTTTTTCCTGCTGCATAATTCTCCACATACCCTCGCAATATTCAGGAGCATAGCCCCAATCTCTTTTTGCATTAAGATTTCCCAACACAAGTTTGTTTTCAATCCCTAAAGCAATTCTTGTTGCAGCCCGGGTAATTTTACGCGTTACAAATATTTCACCTCTTCTTGGAGATTCGTGATTGAATAAAATGCCGTTTGCTGCAAAAATATTATAAGCTTCACGATAATTAACTATTATCCAGTAACCGTAGAGTTTTGCAACACCGTAAGGTGAACGGGGATAAAACGGCGTAGTTTCACTCTGAGGGATTTCCTGAACTTTCCCGAAAAGTTCACTTGTGCTTGCCTGATAAAGTTTTGTCTGCCTCCCAAGGCCGGTTTCCCTTATCGCATCCAGAAAACGAAGCGTACCGAGAGCATCAACCTGCGCGGTATAATCAGGCACTTCAAAAGATACTTTCACGTGGCTTTGCGCCGCTAAATTATAAATCTCATCCGGCACAATCTTTTCAAGAAGTCTATTTAAACTGCTTGTGTCAACTAAATCGCCATAATGTAAAAATAGCTTTTTACCGTAAATCTCCGGATTTGAATATAAATGATCAATCCTTTGAGTATTAAAAGAACTAGCACGGCGGATAATCCCGTGAACTTTATAACCTTTTTCCAGCAGAATTTCAGTTAAATAACTACCATCCTGACCCGTAATTCCTGTAATTAATGCTTTTTTCATTTAAACTCCATCATTTTATGAAACAAAGTAACAGAATAGAAAAGTTACTTTTTTTCAAAAGTACTTTGCTAACCCTGCTAATTGTTCTCGAATTTAATTTTAATCTTTTTCTTTCTTATAACAAATAACCTTTATAAGGTTATTGAAATTATTGCAAACTCATTTAAAAAACAAATTGAAATATAAAAGAAAACCGAAACATCAACCATTTTAAACTTGTCTTTTATTAAATGCAACTTAATTCTCTGTTACTTTTTGCATCCCTTAAACTGTCACCTTTTATCGTTAACCTTTTAGCACTGTGTCACTCCTGCGGAGTTCTTTTTTCATATCTGTTTTCATTTTCTACATATATGTCATCCCTTCGGGATTGGGAAACGGTATTTAGTATTTAGTAATTAGTAA
>CAYTFZ010000047.1:0-14405 GCA_964437215.1 uncultured Melioribacteraceae bacterium
AGGTTTTATTATGCTGATTAGAGTTTGACAAATAAACCCCCGGTTTTGCCGGGTTTTTTTATAATTCTTAAGTTGGAAATATACTTTTAAAGAATTTTAATAATTGCGAAAAATCTATCCTGCAATTTCCTTAAATTCTTTCTCGATTGAGGATTCAATGTTTTCTAATTCTTCCTGCAGTTCAGTCCATTTTTCAAGCATTTGTTCAAGAGAGAATTTAAGCTCGTTGTACAGCTTGTTTTTATTTTTTACATTTTCCGGATTTGAGTAGATTGAAGGATCTGCAAGTTCTTTTTCAATAAGTGCAATATCTTTTTCCGAATCGTGGATGTTTTTTTCAAGCGTTTCAATTTGCTGTTTTAAATCTTTTGTAAGCTTGTAACGTTTATTTCTTAACTCGGCTTCAATTCTTTTAATATCTCTATTATCGGATAATGCTGATACAGGAAAGCTTTTTTTAGCGGGTAATTCTTTTTCAGGAATATTGCCTGTTTTCGACAGATAATAATCAATTCCGCCTTCAAACAATTTAAGCTTGTTATTTCTAATTTCTGCTACTTTATTTACTATGGGGCGTAAAAACTCCACATCGTGCGAAACAATTATTTCTGTTCCTTTAAAATCCGTAAGAGCTTGCTGAAGAATTCTTTTAGAAGAAAAATCGAGATGGTTTGTAGGTTCATCGAGAATAATTAAGTTGGCTTTTGTAATTAAAATTTTTGCAAGAGCTACTCTGCTTTTCTCTCCGCCCGAAAGCACCTTTACTTTTTTAAAAACATCGTCATCCGAAAATAAAAAAGAGCCTAATATTTTCCTTATCTGAAGCACTGTAAGGTTTTCCTGGCATTCCGAAAGCGATTCAATAAGATCGAGGTCAGTATTAAGATTATCAGCCACTTCCTGGGCATAGTACGAAATAAAAGTGTTATGTCCGTATTCCATACTACCGGAATCGAATTGTATTATTTTAGCAATAATTTTAGCAAAAGTGGTTTTCCCGGCTCCATTCGGCCCGACAAATGCAATTTTATCACCCCGGTCAACTTTAAAATTAATATTATCTAAAACATTATTTTGTCCGTACGATTTAGAAATACCGGATGCTAAAAGGGGAGTAACACCGCTTTTTACAGGTTCAGGAAAATGAATCCGTATTTCTTTTTCTGTCTGAGGAGCATCAACAATATCAACTTTTTCAAGCTGCTTAATTCTGCTTTGCACTTGTTTTGCTTTAGTAGCTTTATACCGGAACCGTTCAATAAAATCCTGTGTTGCCTTAATCTTTTTTTGCTGAAGCTTTAATTCTTCTTCCAGCCTTAAATCCCGTTCTTCTTTGAATTGAAGAAAAGAATCCAGTTTTCCGTTATAGAAAGAAATTTTTCTGTTAAATATTTCAAGAGTTTTATTGGTAATCTGATTTAGAAAAAACCTGTCGTGGCTTACGCAAATTATTGTTCCCCGGTAGCTTTTAAAAAAATCGATAAGCCACTGCAAGGAGTCAATATCAAGATGGTTTGTCGGTTCATCAAGAAGAATTATATCATTATCGGCAGCAAGTATTTTGGCAAGTTCAATACGCATTTGCCATCCGCCGGAAAATTCGTCAGTATATCTATCAAGATCGGAATTTGCAAAACCGAGTCCGGTTAGGATTTTTTCGATTGTAGAATTAAGGCTGTAAAATCCGGTTTCTTCTTTGCGATGATTTATTTCGCCCTGTTGTATTAAAAGTTTATGTCTTTCAGCATCGGATAAATCTTTAATTCGCAACCGAAGATTTATTTTATCATCCATCTCAATGATATCGGCAGCAAAGGGGAGCGAAAATAAAACTTCATCTTTAATTTTTTTCCCGCGCAGGTTAACAAATTCCTGCGAAAGAAAACCGATTTTAATCCCGTTCGGTTTTTGCACCATTCCGGCTTCCGATTGTTCGGCGCCTTTTATTAATTTTAAAAGCGTTGATTTTCCGGTACCATTGGAACCGACCAATGCAATTTTTTCGCCTTTATTAATTTTTAGATTAACATCTTCGAAAAGATACTTCCCGGCAAACTGAATTGATAATCCGATGAGATCAATCATTTTTACTTCTTAATAACCGCTAATTTTGAAATGCCGATATCGCCGCTGCCGTCTTTATTGTAAGCTGAAATTATATAAATTCCCGAAGGTACGTAATTGCCGTCCATATCTTTCCCGTCCCATAAAGCAACAGCTCCGCCTGGACTTTCCATTTCGTTTATTAATGAGCCGGAAATGTTGAATATTTTTATCGAGGAATTTTCTATTAATCCGTCAATAGTAATCTTTTTATTTGAACCATCAATAATAAATGGATTTGGATAAATTCCAATTTGGTCAAAATTTTCTTTTGGAGAAACTGATGTGGTTTGCAAAGCAGAAATACCTGCATCTGTTCCGAAATAAACAATACCGCTTTTTCCGTCTACTGCTATAGAAATAATTTCATCTGATGGTAAAGGACTGTTTGCCGAGGTATAATTGGCAATAAGTACGCTTCCATCTTCGGAATAATGAAAAATTCCTTTTGTTGTTCCGATCCATTTTTGATTTAAAGGATCAACTGCAATTGAAGTTATAGCAATATTATCGAGCCATCGTAATTCGAAAGGGATTGTTATCAGAATGGATTTATCCAACTTCGAAGGGTCTCTTATTATATCAATTCCTTTGCTGCTGCCAATCCATAATTCTCCCTTTTGGTCGAGTATTAAACAGGAAAGATCCAAACTGTTTAATCCAGCATAAGTTGTAAGTAAACCCCACTTGTCATCCTGTAAATCAGATAAAGTACCTTTATCGTTAAAAAACATTAATCCATTATTATCGCGTCGACAAATAAACCACTTTGTCCCGTTTCTGTCTATTACCAATTCTTTAACTGCAATATCATTTGCTGTTAAAGGAGACTTAACTCTGAAATGATGCCAAACACCTGAAGAAGTTAAAACACTTACAGGACTTTGATTCCCGGGTTCTTCGTTAAGCAGCCAGATATTATTACTGTTATCTTTAACAACATCTTCAATTACAACAAATTCGTTATTTTCCGGCGCTCCAATAAGTTTTGGATTTGTATTATGGTAATCGTATGTTGTGAAATTTCCGTCTTTTAATTGTGTAAAACCTTGTCCCCAGTTAGAAAAGAAAACAGTGTTATCTTGTGAAATATTAACTTTATGAAAAGCATTACTTTTAAATTCAGGTACATTTTTAGTAGAATAATTTGTCCATATTTTCCCATCCCACTTAAATACCCCTTTCCCGCTAATATCTCTTCCGCTGGCACACCATAAATTACCTTCAGAATCGGTTGCCAAATCGACAAAAGAGTTTGAAAGGGGAGAGTTGGGACAAATTAAAGAAGCATTATTCTGATTAATTATTGTAACTCCCGAATTTCCGGCAATATAAACTATATCATTGTTTGCAGATAATCTTGAAGGAGTATTCTCGCTTATATTATATATTGAGGAAAGGTTTGTCCCATCGTACTTATAAACAGCAATTGATGATAAAATATAAAGATTGTTGCCATCGGAGCACATATCTAAAAGATTTTCAGTTCCGTTATTAAAAAGGAAATTTTCTGCAACGCCATTTACTAACCGGATAATCCTGTTGTTTGAAATAAGCAGAATTTGATTGTTGTATTTCAGCACTTTTTTACAATCTGTTCCTGATAAAAAAACATCCCATGCAGAAGGTAAAAATAAATTAGCTGCTCCCGGTTTTTGAACAGCTAATCCCATTGCACTGCATACATAAAGCAAACCGTTTATTTTTTTTGTGTCTTTAAGAACAACTCCTGCGGGCAGGCTTCCAAAATTTTGATATGTATCGTTGAAAGAAATTGACGAAGCATTTATTATAGAAAGTCCTATATTGCTTAAAGCAAGAACAGAATCACCGGAAAAAGAAAAACTGATAATAGATTTGGAAGTGGCTTCTGCTTTGCTAAGGTCTAGCAAAGAACTAAATTCTTTAGAAACTGTATTGTATACATCAATTGTTCCTGATTTTGAACCAATCCAAATTTGGTTTAAGTTATTGCTGGTAATTGCAGATAAATTCTGATTGCTTAGTCCGTCGGTCAGGGTAAATTGTTCAAATGTACTATCTTCAGGAGAAAAACAATAAGCCCCTCCCTCGGTTGCAACCCAAAGTTTATTATTGTTTAAGGTTAAATCTGTAGCAACAATCTGAGATGATAAATTTTTCCACTGCGAAAAATTAAAAGAAACAAATAATGATAAAAACAAAAAATAAACTATTTTGTTCTTGTACATGGCAGTTCCGATTTAGTTAATAATAAATTATAGTAGAAAAGTCTTCCGATATTGCCTCTGATACTTAAACAATTAATTTATTTTTTTCATTAAATCAGACATTTCAATTGCTGCAAGAGCAGAATCCCAGCCCTTATTTCCCGATTTTGTTCCGGCTCTTTCTACAGCCTGTTCAATTGAATCTGTTGTGAGAACTCCAAAAATAACTGGCAACGAATACTTCAAAGAAACCTGTGCTACACCTTTTGAAACTTCGGCGGCAACATAATCGAAATGCGGAGTTGCACCTCTTATAACTGCACCGAGACAAATAATTGCATCATATTTTTTCGATTGGGCTAATTTATCTGCTGCCAAAGGTATTTCGAAAGAACCAGGCACTTTTACAACTGTTATATTTTTTTCTTCTGCATGATGGCGTTCAAGGCAATCAATTGCTCCTTCAACCAATTTTTGTGAAATAAAATCGTTAAAGCGGCTTACTACTATAGCAAATTTGAAATCTTTAGCGGATAATTTCCCTTCCAAAATATTTTTCATCCTATCTCCGGAACTTTTAAAACTAATTTTATAAAAAATTCTTGATATATTTTAATTTTTTCTGCGAAATATAATATTTTCCGAAATTTGATTCATCCCCTTTTTCTCCTCCATGAAAATCGGAACCTCCGGATTCTGGCAATGAATATTTTTCGGCAATACTTTTTAATGTTTTCGATCTGCCCGGCGAAAGCATCGGGTGAACTGTTTCTAAGCCGTCAATTCCAAGATCTATAAGGGTTATAATATCATCTTCTTTAATATTTACAGGGTGCGCTAAAAAAATAAGTCCCCCTGCAGAATGGAATATTTGAGTAACTTCTTCAACCGGCAGGAATGTTTTTTTTACATTTGCCGGACCGTTATCCCCGATAAATTTATAAAAAGCTTCTCCAAAAGAATTGACATATTTTTTTTTAACCATTGCCTGAGCTATATGAGGCCGGGTAATTGGAGAATTCCCGGAAAATTCTCTTACATCGTCTATATTAATATTAATATTCAAATTCTGGAGTTCAGTTAAAATTTTAAGAGCACGTTGTTTGCGTTCAAGTGTAAAGCTCGTTAAAAAATCAGATACTGACTTATCATTTATATCAAAGAAATATGAAAGGAGATGAATTTCCTGTGAATTAATTGATGAACTTGTTTCAATTCCCGGAATTACTTCAATGCACAATTTTTTCCCATATTCAACCGCTTCTGGAATTGCTTCAACTGTATCGTGATCTGTAATACTTATAACCGGTATGTTATATTTAAGAGCTTTATTTACTATTTGAACAGGTGATAAAGCTCCATCGGATTTGTTTGTATGGATATGAAGATCGACCTTAAAAGGCATTAAAATTAACCGTAAACTTCCTTAAATTTTTCGTAACACAAAATTCTCAATTTCGAGCCTTCAAGTTCAATAAGCTGTTTCTTTGCAAAAGAATGTAAAGTTCTAGAAATAGTTTCGCGTGAAGTTGCAGCCATATTAGCTAAATCCTGTTGAAGAGGAAGTTTTTCAATTTCCACAACACCCTGTTTAATCGTTCCCATATCATCAGCAAGTTGAAGAAGTACGCTTGCTACTTTACCTTCAGCATCTTTTAACGAAAGAGATTTAATTTTCATATCTGCAGCGCGAAGTCTTTTGGTAAGTTCCTGCAAAAGTGCAATTGAAACTTCAGGGTGCTGTTTAATAAGTTCAATAAAATCGTTTCTTTGAATCATAAATAATTCGGTATCTTCCAACGCAACAACCGAAGCGGAACGGGTCATTCCATCAAGAATTGCCATTTCACCAAAAAAATCTGATTCGTTTAATATTGTTAAAATAACTTCGCGTCCGTCGTTGCTTGTACGCGAAATTTTTACTTTACCGCTGATTATTACAAAAAGCCCGCTGCCGGAATCTTCTTCTATTAAAATAACACTTTCTTTTTTATAAGTCTTTTTTGAACCTATATTTACAACCTGTTCAAGCGCATCATCCGGTAAATCGGAAAATATTGGAACATATTGCAGAAATTCACTTGATGACATAAATTCTCCAAAAAAATATAAAAATGTGATTTAAATCAAAATCTTTCTGCAATAATAATATATCTGAAAGAATTATACAAATAATAAATTCAATGAAAAATTAAATAGACTATCATTTATTGCAGGCAAAAAATTGAAATTGATGTTTCAATATTGTAATTTACAGTCTTAAATTTTGAACCAATTATTAATTAAAAATGGAGAAATAAAATGGCTGTAAAAATTGGCATTAACGGATTCGGAAGAATCGGACGCCTTGTATTCAGAAGAGCTGTTGAACTTAACGATGTTGAAGTTGTTGGTATCAACGACCTTTTAGATGTTGATTATATTGCTTATATGCTTAAATATGATTCAACACACGGACAATTTAAAGGTGAAGTAAGCGTTAAAGACGGCAAACTTGTTGTTAACGGAAAATCAATCAGAATTACTGCAGAGAAAGATCCTGCAAATCTTAAATGGGGCGAAATTGGCGCTGAATATGTTGTAGAATCTACAGGTTTATTCTTAACTAAAGAAAAAGCTCAGCTTCATATCAATGCAGGCGCAAAAAGAGTTGTGATGTCTGCTCCTTCAAAAGATGATACTCCTATGTTTGTTATGGGTGTAAACAATGATACATATTCGGGACAAACAATTGTTTCTAACGCATCTTGCACAACAAACTGCTTAGCTCCTATAGCAAAAGTTTTGAATGATAAATTCGGAATTGAAAGCGGTTTAATGACTACAGTTCACGCAACAACAGCAACACAGAAAACTGTTGACGGTCCTTCAATGAAAGATTGGAGAGGCGGACGCGGTGCAAGCCAGAATATTATTCCTTCTTCAACAGGCGCTGCAAAAGCTGTTGGTAAAGTTATCCCAACTCTTAACGGAAAATTAACAGGTATGGCTTTCCGTGTACCTACAACAAACGTATCTGTTGTGGATTTAACAGCAAACTTAAAAACCGCTACAACATACGACGCAATTAAAGCAGCTATGAAAGAAGCTTCTGAAACATATCTTAAAGGAATTTTAGGATATACAGAAGACGAAGTTGTTTCAAACGACTTTTTACACGATTCAAGAACATCTATCTTTGATGCCGGCGCCGGAATTATGTTGAATGAAAAATTCGTTAAAGTAGTTTCTTGGTACGATAACGAATGGGGTTATTCCTGCAAAGTTGTTGATTTAATCCGCTACATGGCTACAAAATAAGAAAAATAAATATAAGGCGCCGTTTGGCGCCTTTTAATTATTATTTAAGAATTTCGGGGAAACTAAAATGAACAAAATGACAATTGATGATATAAATGTTAAAGGGAAAAGAGTTTTGGTTCGCGTAGATTTCAACGTTCCGATGAACGAGAAACTTGAAATTACCGATGATATAAGAATTACATCGGCATTGCCGACAATAAAAAAAATATTAAATGAAGGCGGAAGGGCAATACTGATGAGCCATTTGGGCAGACCGAAAGATGCTTACAAAGCTGAATTCAGCTTGAAACCGGTTGCAGTCCGCTTAAGCCAGCTTTTAGGACAAGAAGTGAAATTTGCTCCTGACTGTATTGGACCAGAAGTAAAAAAGATAGTTGATAACTTGAAAGACGGCGAAGTAGTAATTTTAGAAAATGTCCGTTTCCATGGACAGGAAACAAAGAACGATCCGGAATTTTCGAAGCAGCTTGCAGAACTTGGCGATGTTTATGTTAATGATGCATTCGGCTCGGCTCACCGCGCCCATTGTTCAACTGAAGGTGTTACAAAATTTATAAAAACTTCTGTTTCCGGTTATTTGATGAAAAAAGAATTGGATTATCTCGGAAAAGCAGTATCTGACCCAAAACGTCCTTTCACTGCTATTCTTGGCGGATCGAAAATATCTGGTAAAATAGATGTTATTGAAAATCTTCTTCCAAAAGTAGATACATTAATTGTAGGCGGCGGAATGGCTTTTACTTTTTATAAAGCTATGGGATTAGAAATAGGTTCCTCTCTTCTTGAAGCAGATAAAATTGATCTTGCAAAAGCAGTTTTAGATAAAGCAAAAAACTCGAAAGTAAATTTTCTGCTTCCTAAAGATGTTGTTGTTGCTCCTCAGTTTGCTGCCGATGCTCCTTCTAAAGTAGTTAGCGTTGATGCAATTCCTGCTGATATGATGGGACTTGATATTGGTCCTGAAACAATTGAACTTTTCAAAAGCGAAATTTTGAAAAGCAAGACAGTTGTTTGGAACGGTCCTATGGGAGTATTTGAATTTGACGCGTTTGCAAAAGGGACTGATGCAATTGCTTCGGCTCTTGCTAAAGCTACCGAAACCGGCGCTATTACAGTTGTAGGCGGCGGCGACTCAGCAGCAGCTATTAAAAAAGCCGGACTCGATGAAAAAGTATCGCACGTTTCAACAGGCGGCGGCGCTTCATTGGAATTCCTTGAAGGAAAAGTTCTTCCGGGTGTTGATGCTTTGACTAATGCATAAATTTATTTGAAACTTTTACAGAGAAGATTCGGTTTTATAGAATCTTCTCTTTCTTTATTTTTTAAGGTTATTTTATGGGAATTGATTCAAGAGATTATTACAGACCGCAAAACAGATTCAGTTTTTTTCCTCCGATGATAAAAAACTTACTGATTATTAATGTTGTTGTTTTTCTGATTACGCAGATAGGCTATTCTTTAATAATCGGTGAGTATGAACTGGCATATATAATTCAGAAATATTTTTCTTTGGTAGGACTTAATGCTCCCGAAGGTTTGCAGTTTTATCCTTGGCAGCTTGTTACATATCAATTCTTACACGCGGATTTTTCACATATTTTCTGGAATATGTTTGCTTTATGGATGTTCGGAATGGAATTGGAAAATATTTGGGGCTCAACTAAATTTTTGATTTATTACCTTATTTGCGGTGTTGGCGGCGGATTGCTGCATCTTTTCCTTTCGGATTCTTCCGGCATTACAGTTGGCGCATCAGGAGCAATTTACGGTGTTCTGCTGGCTTTTGCAATGTTTTTTCCGAACAGACCGATTTACATTTACTTTTTACTTCCGGTTAAAGCTAAATATTTAATTGCTTTTTATATCTTAATGGATTTATTTACCGTTGGCAGCGTGAGTATGGTAGCAAAGCTTGCCCACATAGGCGGAGCATTAACAGGTTTTATTTTTATAATGTTGGATTCGGGAAATAATATTTCGCTGTCCTCCTGGTTAAATTCATATAAAAAATCAAAAGAAGAAAGACCCTCGTTCAGGAAACCTTTCGGCTCATCCCGCAGCAATGATGATATTGCTGAAGCTGAATTTTATGATATCAACGATAAAAAAGAAGACGAAATTTCTCAGGAAGATATTGACAGAATTTTAGATAAAATATCTTCTTCCGGATATCAGAATCTTACTGAAAAAGAAAAAAAGATACTTTTTGAGGCTAGCAAAAAGAAATGAAAAAAATACTTTTCATTCTGTTTATTTCTTTTTTTTCCTGCAGCGATAATAAAAATGATATCGAAAAAATTTCGAAGATATACGTCGAGGAACTTGTTGCCCGCGAACAGTATGCCGGAAATTATAAGCTTTATAAAGAAAATTATTCTAAAATATTAAAAAAATACGGGCATACAAAAGAATCGTATAAAAACGCGTTGAAACAGATTGGTAATGATCCGGACAAGTGGGAAGCATTTTTTTCGGAGAGTATGATTTATTTAAATGAACTTAAAGAGAAGGCCGATTCTTCCGGGCATTAATTTTTGCAACTACAATTCTTATTTCGGGATATGTAACTTTTTCCTGCAGCTTTTCTTTTATTTCTTTTAAGCCTATGTTATTATTTTCAACTTCTTTAGTGATAAGTTTGATTTTCTCTTTATCAATAATTTTGTCGATATCTGTTTCGGGTAAATACTGAATTATTGTTTCAATTTGCAAACCGGCAACAGCTTCAGTTACTTTAAGCAATTCTGCAATATTTTTTAAACTGTATCTCTTGTTAATTAAATCTTTTGCAAGTTCAAGCGAATCGGGCAGATTTACAACTTCTTTTGCAGAATTCTCTTTAACAACTTCTAAAATATCATCGCCAAGTTTGTTGAACATTCTTTGATTAAAACCTTTAACTGTAAGTAACGCCGATTGGGTATTCGGTTTTTGCGCTGAAATAATTCTTAACAGCTCATCACTGCAAATCAGTTCGGGGGACTGCATAAATTTTCGCGAAGCAGCATCGCGTATTTCTTTTAATTTTTTAAATAATGTTAAATCGTATGTATTTATTACAGAAGAAGTATTTTCTTTTAATTTTTCTCCTGGAATAAAAAATTTGTTTTTTGTTTTGCCAATTATTTTTCGCGAAAAAAGATTTGCCAATGCATCTTTTAATATTCTTTTGTTGAGATTAGAAAAAGCTCCGAATGTTGCCATAGAAGAGTACTTGCTATCATTCCCCCAAAGAATATCTTCTATAGTTTTTTCAGTATTCTCTTCAGTTAAAAATTTTAGAGTGTTTATTATTTTCTCGTTTATATATTCTTCAAGCTCAGGATCGGTATTTAAAAAATCGGCACAGTTATCGCATTTTCCGCATTTGTAACTTTCAGTTTCTTCTCCAAAATAATCAAGTATAAACTTGAATCTGCAGTTCTTGCTGAAAACATATCTTTCTATTTCCAAAAGTTTATTCAGGGAATATTGTTTGTGTTCATTCATTTTTGAAAGGTCAATTTGAAGACGCTTTATTTCAACCCTTGGTTCTTTTAATATATAAGAAGGTGAATCGGAAGGTCTTTGATAATCAAGTATTCCGGCACCGGAAAGTGTTGTTAAAGCAGAAATGATTTCATCTTGTTCCGTATCAAAAAACGAAGAAATGTCTTTAAGATTTATTCTCTGAGAATTCCTGAAAATTGAACTGCCGTATTTTTTTAAAAGAAAAACAAGAAGGTCGCTTAAAAATGCCGAAGCCACACTTTTTATATAACTTTTAAGTTCGCTTTGACCCAGATTTATTTTGATATGATGATTTTGTTCGAATTCCGAAATACGGGTAAAAATTCCGGCATTAACCATAAAATTAAGGCACGAATTCAAAATCTGCGATGAAATTCCGTTAGCGTCGCATATCCTTGTAAATTTATCGTCGGCGGGAACAGGTACTGTATTTACTTCGCCTAAAACTATTTGTCCGTAATTGCATAGCAGCGAATACACACTTTTTATCTGTTCAAGTTCGGGATAAGAATTACGGATTAAAAATTCCTGGATATTTTTATCGCGGGGCTCGAAAAGCAAAATGGCTTTCGATTCGTTTCCGTCGCGTCCGGCGCGCCCGATTTCTTGATAATAATTTTCGATTGTTGACGGCATATTAAAATGTATTATAAGCCTTATATCTTTTTTATCTATGCCCATCCCGAATGCATTTGTGGAACAGATAACATCAATCCGGTCATTTAAAAAATCATCCTGAACAATTCTCCGGTTTTCCGGCGTCATCCCGGCGTGGTAAAAAGCTGCATTAATTTTGTTTGCCAGGAGAAAGGAAACAGCCTCTTCGGCATTTTTACGAGTTGAGCAATATACTATTGCGGGATGTCCGAATTGTTTTAAAAGCGAAAGACATTTCTCTTTTTTTTGAGAAGTTCTTACGGCTCCTATCGAAAGATTTTCCCGCTCAAACCCTTTAATGAATATTTTTGAAGAAATAAACCCGAGCTGCTTAATAATATCCTGCCGAACTTCAGGTGTAGCAGTCGCAGTAAATCCCGAAATTTTACTAACGCCGGTAAAATCGCAGAATTCTTTTATTTTACGGTAACTGGTACGAAAATTATGTCCCCATTCGCTTATGCAGTGCGCTTCGTCCACAAAAATGTAATCGGGTTTAAGCTCCTTTAAACGTGCAGTTATTTTAATATTTCCAAGTCTTTCGGGGGCAAGGTATAAAAGTTTTGTTTTACCTGCGCTAATATTGCGTAATACGGCTTCGGTTTCCCGGAAACCGACAGAACTGTTAACAAATGCCGCAATTTCTTCAATCTGATTTAGACTGTCGACCTGATCTTTCATTAAAGCGATTAATGGTGAAATTACTATAGAAAAAGAATTCCCGATGATTGCAGGAATCTGATAGCAAAGAGATTTGCCTCCGCCGGTTGGTAAAATAGCTAATACATTTTCACCGGAAATAATTGATTCTATTATTTCTTCCTGTCCGGGACGAAAAGATTTATATCCGAAATATTTATTAAGCGCTTCGAAGATGTTCATAATTTTAAGATTGAAAAATACAAAATATTACAATTTTAATTTACTTATTAAAAAGAAGTTTGTAATAATAGGCAGAGGTATTCTAAAAATCTTTTCTCTTTTGGATTTAAACTCTTTTTTTTCGATGTTTAAATACTTCATAAAATTAAATTATAAACGGAGAAAAATTTGAGTCTTTTAGTTGTAGGGTCTGTTGCGCTTGACACAGTGGAAACACCATTTGATAAAGCAGAAGATGCATTGGGAGGTTCAGCAACATTTATATCGGTTGCTGCAAGCTATTTTGCCGAACCTGTACACCTTGTTGGTGTGGTTGGCGATGATTTTGCTGATGAACATATTAAAATGTTGAAAAATCATAAGATTGATCTTGAAGGTTTGGAAATAATTAAAGGGAGACCGACTTTCAGATGGTCGGGGAAATACCGCGATGATTTTAATACTCGCGATACAATTTCCACAAATCTAAATGTTTTCGAAGATTTTGATCCTAAAATTCCGGAGAAAGCATTATCCGATAAATTTGTAATTTTAGGGAATATCCAGCCGTCTCTTCAAATGAAAGTTCTTGAACAGATGAAAAATCCGGAGTTTGTTGTTCTCGATACAATGAATTTATGGATAAAACATACAAAAGAAGATTTGCTTAAAGTTCTTCCAAAAATAAAAGTTTTAATAATAAACGATTCGGAAGCAAAAGAACTTTCGGAAGTAAACAATCTGATAAAGGCTGCAAAAATAATTATGGCTATGGGTCCGGAATATCTTATAATAAAGAAAGGTGAACATGGCGCTTTGCTTTTTGGCGAAGGAAAAATATTTTCAGCTCCAGCTTTTCCGATAGAAACGTTATTCGACCCGACTGGAGCAGGCGATACATTTTTAGGCGGATTTACGGCATATCTGCATAAACAAGGGAAAACAAGTTTTGAGCAAATGAAAAAAGCTGTGATATACGGAAGTGTAATGGCTTCTTTCTGCTGCGAAAAATTCAGCACAAAAGGGATTGAATATTTAAGTCCCGAAACTATTGAAAAAAGATACGCAGAATTTAAGGAGCTATCGCAATTTGATTAGTAAAAACACAATAAAAAGTCTTGATCTGGCAGATAATAAACTGGTAATATTAAACCAGACAAAGCTTCCGCACGAAGAAGAGTATATTAAAACGGATGATTTTAACCGCATTGCTATGGCAATAGAACGTCTGGAAGTGCGGGGAGCTCCCGCTATAGGAATTGCTGCGGCATATGCGGTTGCTTTGGGTTTTAAAGGCAAGACTTCCAAAGATGATGAGCTATTTACAAAAATTTACGAACGGCTTTACATTACAAGACCGACTGCAGTAAACTTATTCTGGGCACTAAATGAAATGCGGAATAAATATAATGCAATAAATGACGGCGATATATTTAACGAATTGCTTAAAAAGGCAAAATTCATTCATCAGGATGATATAAAAAAATGCGAGGCAATCGGCAAAAACGGACAGGAATTGTTTACAAAAAAGTCTGCTGTTTTAACTCATTGCAACACAGGGGCATTAGCAGCAGGTGGAAGCGGAACAGCATTAAGTATTATTACCAAAGCATTTAAGAACAATCTTATAGAAATTGTGTATGTTGATGAAACCCGACCATTATTCCAGGGTTCGCGGTTAACTGCATTTGAACTTGAAAAAGCTGAAATACCTTTTAAAATAATAACTGATTCAACCGCTGCTTTTTTAATGAAAAACGGGAAGATTGATGTTGTAATTAC
>CAYTFZ010000047.1:14505-18174 GCA_964437215.1 uncultured Melioribacteraceae bacterium
ATACGAAAAATCAACTATGGCGATACAAGTAAAATAGCAACTGTTTTTACCGAACAATTAGGAAAAATATCTCTTATAGTAAAAGGCGGAAGATCATCAAAAAGCCGGACTGGAAATGTTATTGATATTTTTAATATCGTAGAAATTGTATGCAACTACAAAGAAACAAGAGATATTCAAATCCTTAGTCAAACAGAATTGCTTCATTATTTTCCCAAATTGATAGAAGATTTTAATAAATCAAAGTATGCTCTGGCAGTGCTTGAACTTATTAATGCTCTCCTCCCCGAAAACGAACCGCATCCCTTAATTTATAAAAGTGTGGAGCGGCTTTTTATTTTATTAAACGAAAGTCATCGGAATCCTAAAGAACTTTTTACAAGGTTTCTTTTGTTTTTCTGTAAAGAAATAGGATATGAGTTTAATCCCGAATTCTGCACGTTTTGCGGTAAACCGGTAGAAGAGTTCAGCTTATACAAATTTAATTACGATTACGGAATTTTATGTCCTGAATGTTCAAAAAATAAGATGATTTCTTTTGAATTCAGTCAGGAACTTTTTAAAATTATTAAATGTCTAAGCAGCAAAAATTCTGAAACAAATTATCGCGAAAACGATTTGGACACTGTTATTTCTTTTATTCAGAGATTTTTGAATTACAATATCCCGGAATTTAAAGGTTTGAAATCATTAAAAATCTAAATAATAAATTGGAGGAAACAAATGAAAAAAAGGAATTATTTAGGCGGAATTGCTTTGTTGCTGCTGGGAGCATTTTTTGGAGCAGTATTAATTTCAGGTTTTAGTCAGCACAGACCCGAATATGATAATATACAAATTGGCAGCAGTCATCCGCCAATTCAAAATGTAAATGTTGATGCCCAGGCATTTAATAATGCTTTTGTAGAAGTTGCTGAAAAAGTTACAAAATCAATTGTTCAGATAACAGTTGTAAGCAGATCAGAATCGAAGGGAGAAATCCCGGAACAGTTTCGTTTCTTTTTTCCGTTTCGCGATGAATCACCTCAGGAAAGAATGGGAAGCGGCAGCGGTGTAATAATTTCGGAAGACGGCTACATTTTAACTAATAATCACGTTGTTGAAAATGCAACTGATGTTAGAGTAGGAATGCTTGATAAGCGCGAATATAAAGCTACTGTTGTAGGAACAGATCCTCTGACTGACCTTGCAGTGATAAAAGTTGATGCAAAAGACCTGCCGGCAGCTTACCTTGGGAATTCCGATGATGTTAAAGTGGGGCAGTGGGTAATGGCAATTGGTAACCCTATGTCTTTAGCTTCCACCGTTACAGCAGGAATTGTCAGTGCTACAAGCCGTGATCTTAATATAATTAGAGATAAAGATAACTATGGAATTGAAGATTTTATCCAGACTGACGCTGCAATAAATCCTGGAAACAGCGGCGGGGCTTTAGTAGATTTAACAGGTTCAGTTATCGGAATTAACTCGGCAATTGCTACCAACGGAATGACAGGAAGTTATATCGGTTACGGATTTGCAATTCCTATAAATATTGCAAAATCAGTAGCTAAAGATCTTATTGCCGAAGGAAAGGTTCGCAGAGGATACATCGGTGTTGGAATAACCGAAGTTGATGCTGCAACAGCAAAAGCAGTGGGACTTGATTCGCCAAAAGGTATTATGATTCAAAATGTTGTTGAAGACGGAGCAGCTTCAAAAACAGATATTAAACCGGGTGATATTATTCTTAAAATTGACGGTAGAGAAGTAAATAAACCGAATGAATTGCAAGGTTATGTTGCTTCAAAAAGGGCTGGTTATAAAATTGAACTTGATATTTATAGAGATGGGAAAACATTTAAACGCGAAGTTAATTTAAAAGCCCGTAATAAAGAAGATGATGTTGAGGTTAAACAGACAGTTTCAAAGGAAAAACAGAAAAGCAAAGATGAAATGGAAGAAATAAAGTTCGAAAATGTTGGTTTAACAGCAAGAAACCTGACAGAACAGGAAATTAAAAATTACAAAGTTGAAAACGGAGTTTTAATTACCGAAGTAAAATCCTACAGTGAAGCTTTTAATAAAAGGCTTTCATCGGGACTTGTAATTGTTGAAGTTGATAAAAAGAAGATTGATTCCGTATCCGAACTTGAAAAAATATTTGAAAACAAAAGAGGTGATGCAGTACTTCTAAAGGTAGTAACAAAGGATGAATCAACACGCTTTGTAGGTTTGGAAATAAGTAAATAATTTAGTAAAATTGGTTTTAAGAATTAAAAGCGTCCGGCGCGGACGCTTTTTTTGTAATATCCTTAATCAGGAAAATATATGATAAGATTTTTGACTGCAGGCGAATCACACGGAAAAGCTCTTAACACAATAATAGAAGGCTTCCCTTCGAACATACCTGTTAAAAATGAATATATAAATATGCACCTTGCACGCCGGCAGATGGGTTACGGCAGGGGATTGAGGATGAAAATTGAAACGGATAAAGCAGAAATCCTTTCGGGTATCAGGTTTCAAAAAACTTTAGGTTCGCCAATTTCACTTCTTATACGGAATAAGGACTGGGAAAATTGGACAGAAATTATGACTGCAGATGAGAATCTGGCAAATCCTGAAAAGATTACAATACCTCGTCCGGGGCATGCCGATCTTGTAGGAGTTACAAAGTATAATTTTGATGATATCCGCAATTCAATCGATCGTTCCAGCGCACGGGAAACTGCTGCAAGGGTAGCAGCCTGTTCAATAGCCCGAAGATTTCTTGAAGAATTAGGAATAACAATTGGCAGTTTTGTTGAAAGTATTGGAGGAATATTCCCTAAAGTTAATTTTAGGGAAGAACTATTTATGAATACTGATAATGAATTTAATGCGTGGGAAATATCGCAAAAAGCTGATGAAAGCCAAGTTAGGGTTTTAGATAAATTGCAGGAAGAAAAAATAATCCGTAAAATTAAAACCGCAAAGAAAAAGGGAGACACGCTTGGCGGCACTTTTTGCACAATTGCTTCCGGTATGCCGATAGGTCTTGGCAGTTTTGTTCATTACGATACAAAATTAAATGCCGATATTGCTCATTCAATAATGTCGATAAATGCAGTAAAAGGTGTAGAAATCGGTACGGGTTTTGAATCTGCTAATCTATACGGTTCGCAATCGCACGATGAAATAAATATTAAAAAAGGTAAAATATCCCGTAAAAGCAACAGAGCAGGAGGCATTGAAGGCGGTATGTCCACAGGTCTGCCGATTATAGTAAGAGCGGCAATGAAACCTATTGCTACTTTAATGACACCTATAAACACTGTTGATTTATCTACTATGGAAGAAACAGAAGCACGAAGAGAAAGAAGTGATTTTGTTGCAGTTCCGGCTTGCGCTGTTATTGCGGAATCGATGCTTGCCTGGACTGTTGCATCATTTATACTTGATAAGTTCGGCGGTGACTCTTTTGAAGAAACAAAAGAGAATTATAATAATTATAACTCAAAAATCAACGAACGATTAATAAGAAATTTCAAGAAATAATGTTTCAATATAAATGTTTTATTTTTAATCCTTTTTACGAGAACACCTACATAGTTTGGGATGAAGATTCAAAAGAGGCTGTAATTATTGATCCTGGCTGTTATGAAGTAAAAGAAGAAAATATTCTAAAGGAATTTATTTCAGATAAAT
>CAYTFZ010000047.1:18274-19860 GCA_964437215.1 uncultured Melioribacteraceae bacterium
CTTTTCACTCCGGGTCATTCTCCCGGGGAATTTTGTTTTTATTCGGAAAACAGCGGTATCTGTTTTACAGGTGATGTGCTTTTTAATAACAGTATAGGAAGAACTGATCTTTGGGATGGGAATTCTAAACAATTATTAAATTCAATTAAAACAAGACTTTTGGTTTTGCCGGATAAAACCATTATTTTGCCTGGTCACGGCGATTCCAGCACAATTCTTCAAGAAAAATTTAATAATCCATATTTAGATTATTATGAATAAAGAGAAAAAATATTGCTCTGTAATTTTTATTTTTAATAAACGATAATTTGATTTGAAAGTTACTGAATTAAATAAAAGGTTTGTAACCTGTTTAATAACAAACAAATATAAGTTGATAAATAATAAGTTACTTGATTATAACATTGTAACTGCTTATATTACATAATATTAGAAGTGGAAATAAATGAAAAAATACATTATAGTTTTAAGTGTTCTCTTTTTAATATCCTGCGGTTCAGTAAAAACTGATAAATATGAAAAAACTGATCAGGATACAACTGTAGTTCTAAAAACATCAGTAATTGTTGATAACCTGCTTGAAGACGCACGCCAAAATTACGTAGAAGCAATAAATAATCAGAAACTTGGTTTCAAGAAAGAAACAATATCATCATATGAAGCAGCGATGCTTAGCATTAATACTTTATCAAGTTTCCCAGATATTGATGACAATGAAGCATTTATTGAACTGGAAAATTCTATAGTAGACGATTATCAAAATTTTGTTGACGAATTGGAATATGTTCCCGAAGGTGCTGAATTTGTTCAGCTTGAGGAATGGAAAAGCAACAGAGTAGAAGATTTTGATATTGATATTGAAGCTGAATCTATAGACGATTCAACCCTTATCGATAACACTAATGAAATAATGGTAGGAGATTTTCCGCTTGAAGTTAATGCTTATGTTGAGCAGTATATCGAATACTTCTCAGGTAAAGGAAGACATCATATGGAAAGATGGCTTTCGCGTTCAGGAAGATATTTCCCGATGATGGCGAAAATATTTGCCGAGGAACAAGTCCCCCAGCAATTGATATTTTTAAGTATGATAGAAAGCGGATTGAATCCTCACGCTCGTTCGTGGGCAAAAGCTGTGGGAATGTGGCAGTTTATGAAAGGCACAGGCAGACTTTATGATTTAAAAACTGATTTTTACGTTGATGAAAGACGCGATCCTGAAAAAGCAACAAGAGCTGCGGCAAGACATTTAAGAGATCTATATATAAGTTTGGGAGATTGGTATTTAGCATTAGCAGCATATAATAGCGGTGAAGGCAGGGTAAACAGAGCAGTTAAAAAGAGCAGTTCAAATAATTTTTGGGAGATAAGGAAATTTCTCCCAAAAGAAACACGTAATTACGTTCCTCAGTATATTGCTGCAACTTTAATTGCCAGCGAACCCGAAAAATATGACTTTACTAACATAAAATACGAAAAGCCGATTGAATATAAAGAAAAAGTAATTTACGAAGGGATAGATCTCGAATTACTTGCCCGCTGTGCTGGGATAGATGTACAGCTTTTAAGAGATATGAATCCTTCTC
>CAYTFZ010000048.1:0-18934 GCA_964437215.1 uncultured Melioribacteraceae bacterium
CAAATATCCCGCTTTCAATATATAATTGAAAAAATTCGTTATGCCAGCTGTTGATACCTTTATCAGCAAACTGCTCTTTGAAAGGAAATACTTTACTGAATGTTCGCGGACCAAAACCTAAAAAAGGATGCTCGTCATAAATCTCTTTAAATCCGTTCCAAATAATATCTCTGTCCGAAAGAGCAGCAGGCTGGCTGATTCTGTTTTGAATTTCGCTTCTATTTTCGGAGAACGAACCGAGAGAAATCAGTACTACAACAGTTATTATTACAAATACAAATTTTACCTTTTCTCTTCGAATTATCAAACTGACGATCCCTGCTAAAATTGCAATTACAATATTTGTCCGACCGAGAGAGGTAATGATTCCTGAAAGTACAATCCCCGTTTTAATTGCCCAGAAATATTTCTCTTTTTCACTATTAAACTGCCGGCTGTTAATAAGAAAAACAAAAACAAATAACAGGTATAAAGAAAATGTTGAATAACCGAAAGACAAACCTTGTGCGCGGTGAACAAAACCGGCAGCAAATTGAATAATTCCAATTGCAGAAACAACTACACCGGCATTTATAAATATTTTGTACAATAATGAAAACTTCTTTCTTTCAATTCTTTTCAGATAATAATTCAGCGAGATAAAAGTTGTATAAAAAAGACTTTCGCGTGCAAATGCCTCATAACTTTCAGCTGGAAATTCTGAAAAGAAAATTGAAGCCGCCCGGATAATTCCGAACACAAAGATGATATAAACAAAATTGTCGAATGTCTTTAATTTTTTCACCCAAGGTTCAAAGAGCCAAAACACAAAAAGTATAATAGCAAAAACCTGAAACAGAAGAAGTGAAATTACAAAGCTGCAAAGTAATCCTGCAATTACTGACACAACCAATTTTTCGTTAACTTTTATTTTACATTCTTCCATATTTACCGGAACTGCATATCATAAAGCTTTTTGTATAAACCTTTTTCGTTTTTAATTAATTCGTCGTGCGATCCGTCCTGAATAATTTTTCCTTTATCCAGGACTAAAATTCTATCGGCATTACGTATTGTGCTTAATCTATGAGCTATTACAAAAGTTGTTCTTTCTTTCATCAATCTTTCAATTGCCTGCTGAACTAATACTTCCGATTCGTTATCGAGTGCAGAAGTTGCCTCGTCAAAAATCATTATCGGCGGATTTTTTAAAAGCGCCCGGGCAATCGAAAGTCTTTGGCGCTGCCCGCCGGAAAGTTTTGTACCCCTTTCTCCGATAATCTGATTATATCCCTCCGGCAATTCCATTATAAAATCGTGCGCATTTGCAGCTTTTGCAGCGTTAATAATATCCTCATCACTAACATTTCCGGTTCCGTAGGAAATATTATTTTTTACGGATTCGTTAAACAGAACTGTTTCCTGTGTAACAATTCCCATAAGTCTTCGCAGGTTTTCAATTTTCATATCGCGTATATCGGTTCCGTCAATTAAAACAGCTCCGTCCGAAGGGTCGTAAAATCGCGGAATGAGATCGACCAAAGTGGTCTTTCCTGCCCCGCTGCTTCCTACAAATGCAATTATCTGTCCCTTGTTAACTTTAAAAGAAACGTCATCCAAAACTTTATCTTCAGAATCGGAGTAAATGAAGCTGACGTTTTTAAATTCAATGCTATTATCAAGAGATTCTTTTTCAGATGGATTTATAGAATCCTTAATATCCGGTGTTGTATCAACAATTTCAAAAATCCTCTCAGCAGCAGCGCTGGAAACTTGAATCATATTATTTACGTTGCTTAATTCCTTAATTGGCGGCATTATCTGGAAAATAGCGAAAAGTAATCCTAAAAATTCGCTGGCTTTAAGTTCTTGAGTTGTAAGTACTAATTTTCCTCCCAGAAAAATAATTACTACTCCTATTAAAACACTTAGAAACTCTGTAATTGGAGACGCAGCATTTTTTATCCTGACCATCTTTAAAATTATTTTTGAGTATTTGGTGGTTTCATTTTTGAATTTCTTAATTTCATAATTTTCCATCCCGAATGCTTTAATAATTTTAACACCGTTTATTGTTTCTTCTAAAATAGAGGTTATCCCGGCCATCTTTTCTTGTAAGTTTAAACTTTGCTTTTTTATCTTAAGTCCAATCCAACCAATAATAAGCAGTGAAAATGGGAGAATTAGAAATGAAAATACCGTAAGCTGCCAGCTTATTGACAATGCAATTCCAATAAAAACGGCTATTGTAAGCGGCTCGCGAACCAAATTAAAGAACACAGGCGAAATGCTTTGAACAACCGCTGCATCATTAGTTATTTTCGAAATTAAATGACCGGTTTTTTCATTTTTAAAGTAACTTAGCGGAAGTGAATGTAAATGGCTAAATGCATCATCACGGAAATCTTTAACAAAATTTTGTTCGACAAAAGATAAAAAATATGCCTGCAGGTATCCAAAAATATTCTTTAATAAAAAGGCAATTAGAATAACTACACATATTTTTGATAAAACATCAAACTTTGATCCTGACAGTATTGCACTCTCAAAATAATTGCTAATGTTATCTAAAGGTTGATCGATAAAATCCGGTAAAAATGCATTATCAGATTGTGTAGTGAGTTCCGACTGCTGAACTTCTTGCGTTTCATTAAAAAGTGTACCTAAAAGCGGTATTGAAAGGTAAACTGATAAGCCGTTAAAAAGTGCAAAAAGAATAGTGCAGATTATTGATAAAAACAGATTAAACCAATATGGTTTTAAATAAGTTAGTATCCGGAAATAAGTTTTGTATTTGAACAATCTTAAAATTTCCTTATCATTTTATAATTTATTGTGATTTCAAATATAAGAAAATAACGCTTGTATTAAATATGGGGTTAGTTTACATTCTTATTATTTTTAACTCGCAACATCTATTATTATTTTTCAGATTAATTCAAAAAATGAATTACTGCATTATCTACAACTCAAGGAATTGAATTTTTCTGACTCTATTCAAAAACCGATTTAAAAATGATAATTGACTAAAATGTGCCGATCATTTAAAAACTTCTTTGGTCTTTTTTATAAAAGCAGTTCTATCGGATTGCAAAGTTGTTTCCCAAAAGTTATGTTCCTGATAACAGTCATTAAGATTGTACAGACTGTAACTAACATCTTCGTACCCAGATGCAATAAAATATTTATCATTACTGATAATTCCAAAATATTCTTTTGAATCAGTCCTGTTTTCACCCTTCCCATTATAAATAAAGATATTTCTTGCGGTATCCAATTTATTAAAAAGTGAGTTTCCGTATTTCATATATTCCGGTTTTTGCAAGTTGTATAAATCAAGTATTGTAGGAATTATATCGTTATTACTTACTGGCAGATCAGTGTTTTTTCTTATCTGTTCTGTCGCATTTCCCCTCTTACTTTCAATCTTACAATGAATTTCACCAGGCACATAAATCCACATAGGTATTTTATTTTTGAAGACAGAAAACTTTCCGAAATGACCTTTTTCTTCAATATGCTCGCCTAACGATTCGGAATGATCTGAAGTGAAAATTATTATTGTATTTTTCATCAGATTTTTCTTCTCAAGCACTTTAAATAATTTATCAATATTCTTATCAAGGTAAGTAATAGAATTCAAATAATTATTCAGCAGTCCATCTTCAAAATTATTTTTTTTAAACTTTTCTGGAGAATAGTACGGATAATGAGTATTTGAAAAGTGAAGAAACGAGAAAAATTTTTCTCCTTTTTTTAATGAATTAGTAAATTTTGTAAATTCATCTATTATAAGATTGTCATCCGCAGCCATATCAACAACCTTTGGAGCATTTATTTTTTCACGATAAATAAAATAGTCAAGTTTTTCTGAAGAGAAATAATCTTTATATCTCGAAAGCTCATCATACGACCATGATGTAATTATTGAAGTTGCTACATTGTCATAATTATTTTCCAACATTTCATATACTAATGGTATATTCGATAATTGATGCTTCCCTTGAACAGGGTTTACACCTGCAACGGTAAAAGGAACGGAAACAGCCGTAACTGTTGAATTTGAGAATGCTTTTTCAAATAGAAATATGTCTGTCCTGTTATTATTAATAAATGAATTAATACAACTATCGGTTGCAAATTTATAGTCGTACTCCATCAAATAAAAAGGGCTTAAACCTTCATTCATTATTAACAGAATATTAAAATCGGATTGCTCTTTTGATTTTACTTCCGGCAGGTTATATGAGCGGCTGCCAATTTTATCAGCCTGTTCGTATTTCTTATATTCAGTAAATCCTTGTTTAATAGAAAAGACAGCATTCGTAAAAGGAAGGGTACGGTTATCCTTAAATTTTAAATTATTGTTAAGCACTAAATTTAGTAAAACGAAAACTGTAAGGTAAATTGTCAGCATCATTTTTGAGTTTGACTTATACTTTCCCGTGTTTTTATACATAACAGCTAATACAATTGCAATTATTCCAACTATTGTTATTAATTGAAATATACTTATCCCGTCGTTAATTATGCTTATTGAATTTTCCGGTGAAAGGAACAAAAATGCAAATGTGTTTATCCCCGGCAGAGTATTAAAATAGAAATAAAACGAATATGAAGTTATAATTACGGTTAAATAAATTGAAATAAGCAGACCTGCTAAAATCTTTTGTTTATCGAATAACGAAAATAAAATCAATAATAATAATAATTCGGATATAAAAGATATTATATAAAAAAACACATCATTAAATGAAAACTGCGATAAATAATTATTGCGGATTTGCAGATCGATAATTAAAACTGTAATTGCTGTAAATATTGAAAATATTGTAATACGGTATTTATTTATAAACATATTTATCCTGTATTAATGCAAGAATTGTCGCATTTTTTTTATTATAATTTAGCGGATTTGTTTTGGTTAAAAACAAGAAGAAAACAAGTAACTTCAGTTTTGACTTTTTTACAATTTTATATTTTTAATTCCGCAATCGCCTTTAATTTTAATATCGGCATATTCATTTAACTTTTTAACATCAAGAATTTTTATAATTTTCTTGTCTTTTACGATGTAATCATAAAATAAATAATTCCCGTAAAATCTTGTATTGGCAATCCCCAAAATTTCATCTTCAAAAATAATATTATGTTTTCCCAAATCAATTCCGTAAATAAAAGACTTCATATTCTTCTCTGTTTTTACGAGTGTTGTGAGGATTAATATTCCTTTATCCTCATTCCACAAAGAATTTACTATTTTCCCTTTAATACCGGTAATTTGATTTTTTTTTGCTTCTTCCCTTTCATTGATACTAATTGACGAATCCGATTTAATCTCCAGAAAATATTTCTTCGTTTCGGAAGTATTTTTAGTTACTCTTTTGGGAAATGCAGGATAACCGTCTTTAAGCAGATTAAATTTAAGAGAATCGTTAAAAACTCTTATCCCGTTACTTAAATATTTCAACGTCTTTTTATAAACGAATGAAGTGTTTACCGAATCTATATAAGTTAAAATTACACGAAACGTATCCCGCGAAATCCAATCGGCCTGAAGTCTTTGGCATTTACCTATATATTCAACCGGATTGATTGATTCCTCTTCTTTATTGAAATGATAAATTCTTGTATCGGTTACATAAGGAAACGAACCTCTGTTTCCGGAACGGAATATTGTAATAAAAAAAGAGTTAGTTTTATCTTCGGACTGTTCAAACGTAATTATTTTTTTTCCCCAGGGGCTCCATACCAAAGAATATTTTTTCTTTAGAATGTTATAACGGTATAGTCCTGGTCTGTCTAGATAAGTCCCGATGAAAAAAAAATTCTGAAAATTTCCTTTTTCAATTATACTGTCGCGGAATAATTCAAAATCCTTAATCGCCGAATCTGACATCATCTCCAGCGCTTTTTCACCAGCCGATCTTATATTTGGAAATGTACCGGCTAAAAGCCTGTATTCTTTTTCTTTATTTCCATTTACTTTAAAACCTTTAACAAAAACTGTATCAAAAGAATATCCGTTAAGTTTGATGGCAAATGCTTCTGCTTTCAGCGAATCCTGGAATTCTAATGCAATAAATACAGGTCTTTCTTTTTTTAATTTTATTACCGGTCTTTTATCTTTTCCCGAACACGAAAAAAAAACAATTAAAATTACAATAGATAATGCTAAGCTAAATATATTTTTCAAATTACCCCCGCGGATGAAAATCCCGGTGATTCTGTTTTACAAAATCCCTGTCAACGTGTGTGTAAATCTGTGTGGTTGAAATATCCGAGTGGCCAAGCATTTCTTGAACAGCCCGCAAATCTGCCCCGCCTTCAACAAGGTGAGTGGCAAAAGAATGTCTCAAAGTATGCGGATGAACATCTTTTTCAATTCCAGCATCTTTTGAATAAGCTTTCAGAAGTTTCCAAATTCCCATGCGCGAAAGTTTTTTACCGTTTCTGTTCAAAAAAACAATGTTTTTACTTAAGCTTTTTTTTTCAAGAAGCGGACGCGATCTTACTAAATATTCAGTAACCCATTTTATGGCACTCGAACCCACCGGGATAATTCTTTCTTTTGATCCCTTGCCTAAAACCCGTATCACTTCATCATCAAAAAAAAGGTCAGCCACTCTTATATTTATCAATTCCGAAATGCGAAGTCCCGAAGAATAAAAAAGTTCTAACATCGCTTTATCTCTAAGTCCCAGTTTATCCTCAGTATCCGGCTGGTCCAGCAGCTTTTCAATTTCCGAAAAAGCTAAAACCTCCGGAGGCTTTCGTATAATCCTCGGAGGTTCAATTTTATCCATAGGATTTTTTTTTATATACGAAGAGTTTTCGAGAAATTTAAAAAAACCTTTTAATGCCGAAATACATCTGGCGTTGGTTGTTGTTTCTTTTTCCGATTGTTCTTTTCTATTAAAAAATTCAAGCAGCGCTTTATTGTCGACTTCCGAAAAATCAGTAATTCCGTAATCGGTTAAAAATGTTATAAAAATATTTAAATCATTTTTATAAGCGCTTACCGAATTTTCGGATAGGTTTTTTTCGAGCTGCAAAACCGAAATATATTCTCTAACAAACTCATTCATTGTTATCGGAAGATTTGTTTTCTGGTTCTTCTTGCATAGATTCGGTTTTTGCAAGCTGGAGCTTTGTTTCCTGCTCAAGTTCATTTTGGCGCGGATATCTAATCCGCTTATGATGCTGCCCAATCAAACTGTTTGTAAATGATTCCTTAATTAATTTAATATCTTCAAAAGTCAAAGGTGAATCATCAAGCTGTCCGTCGTCAATCCGCATATTAATGAGATTTGTAATTACATTTTCAACTTTTTTTGCATCCGGTTCCTGCAGAGATCGAACAGCCGATTCGCACGCGTCGCCAAGCATCACAAGCGCAGTTTCTTTCGAATTAGGTTTTGGTCCCGGATATCGGAAATTATCAATATTTATGACTTCATCAGCAACAGCTTTTTCCTTGGCTTTTTCGTAAAAATAACTTATTACCATTGTACCATGATGCATCGGTATAAAATTTATAATTTCATCAGGCAAATTATATTTTTTTGCAAGCTCAATACCCTTGCGAACATGATCGGCAATGTGGCTTGCACTTTGTTCCGGTGTAAAATTTTCGTGAACATTATAATTATCCATCTGATTTTCCACAAAAAATACGGGATCCGTAATTTTCCCTACATCATGATAATATGCACCAACACGCGCCTGTAACGGATTAGCATTAATTTTTTCTGCAGCAGTCTCTACAATAGAACCAATAATCATCGAGTGATTAAATGTTCCTGGAGCATTCGAAGCAAGTTCTTTGAGCAGAGGACGATTGAAATCTGTAAGCTCTAAAAGCGTAAGGTCGGTTGTAACTTTAAAGAATTTTTCAAAAAATATTATCAATCCATAAGTTATTGCGGGACTGAAAAGAGCATTGCCAAAAGCAAACGCACTTTGGTAAAGCATTTCATTATAAGAAGTAAAGCTTTCAAGTCCGAAAGCAAATATCGCTGAAATATATGCAGCAAGAATAAAAAGGAATGAACGGAATATCTGACTTCTGTAGCGGATATCCCTTACTGTATAAGCAGCAACAGCGCCGGCAAGAATATTTGTAGTTGTAAAAACATAGTCGTTACTTCTTAACGCCCCGCAAATAAGAGCTATTATTATTGTTCCGTAAAAACCTATTCGCGAATCGAAAATAATTGTTAAAAGCATCGCACCGGCCGGTACAAGAATAAAATATTCTATTCCCGCATTAACATTTATTTGCTGTATTAAAAATGTCTGAAAACTGATTAGTAAAATTATGATTGCAAGGATTAAAATTTTCGAGTTATCGGTATATATTTTTTCGCGGAAAAGATAAATGTAAATCATAAAAATTATAGAAATAAGAATTATGTGAAGCGACTTTCCGATAAGCTGAGTAATTCTATCGGTCAATCCCGATTCTTCAGCTTTGGCAATTCGGTACGAATCAATCTTCATCTTTGCATCAGCCGAAATTTTATCGTGCTTAGCTATAATTCTTTCATTTTCGTTAACTATTCCAATATTAGGAGATACTTTATTAACTGCATCTTCCATTGCAGTTTGTGTTAATATTTCATCGTATATAATATCCGGAACAACAAAAAAATTCGCATATTCGTAAATTGCCTGATTTAACTCTTTATCGTTACTGTAATTTTTTTCAAGATATTCTTTGATAAATTGCTGAACACTCAGCGGATCGAAGAAATCGCGGTTTAATGTTACAATCCCTGATTTTCCGGTTTTAATATAAATAGAATCTCTTTTTATTTCGCTGTAATATTTATCTAGTACTCCCCTTTGATAAATGGTTCCTAAAATACCAGAACAAAGTCTTAATACATAACTCAAATTTTTTTTATCCGTCTGCGAATTTGAGGAATCATTCCTCCTCAATTTTTTAAACTCGGCAAAAGATTTTTCAGTTAATATTGATTTATTGGAATTTTGGGTTGCATTATTAAGAAGCAATTCTTCATCAATAAGGCTTATAATTTTTTTATTATAATTAATAAGATCAATTTCTTTTTGAATTGATATTTCCTCATTCTTAACAAAAAACGGGAAAACCTTGGATGCAGCTTGACGTTTTTCAGCTTCGTATTGTTCTTGTTTTTTCAAAACAGGAAATGAAGTTGAAGCTATCAAATCATCCTGAATCCATACAGACCCGACAGTAACTTCCGATTCCAAAGACTCGCCTTTAGGAAACATTAATACAATAAGTGCAATTGTTAAAAAAATAATTAATATTTTTGCACGCAGACTTGTTTTTAAACGGTTATTTTTTTCTTTTTCCATATTTACTCGCAAAAAATCATTTCAATAAATTCTGCTACTCCGTTTTCTTCATTCGATTTTGATGTTACAATATCTGCATTATTTTTCAATTCGTCAATAGAATTTGCTAAAGCAATTTTTAATGCCTTTGTTTTAAATAGCGGAATATCATTGTACCAATCGCAAATTACTGCGCATTCACAGAGTTTAATATTAAGGATTTTACATAATTTAACTAATGCCCGTGCTTTATCTGATTTTTTTTTTCTTATTTCCAGATTGTAATTCAACGAGTTTTCCGATTTATAAATCCTCGCAGAATAATTAAAAGAAAAAGGGAAACTGAATTTATTCCTTAAATATGTAACTATTTCTTTTCTTTCACTGATTACATTCATTTCCAAAGCATTTTTATAATATTCCGATAAATCATCAACATAAACCGAACCAGCCCCGGCTTTTTTAATTTCGATAAAACTGTTTTCGTTTTGCTTTATATAACTGCCTTCCGAAGTAGTAATAGCAGGAATTGCGCCAAGTTTATTGCTGATATTAATTATTTTTTTTACAGTTTTTTGCGGAATTAAATTCCTGTAATAAACTCTGCCTTCAGTGTTTCTAATCATCAAACCGTCTAGAGAAATTAAAGGCGCATCTAAATTCAATTCATTCGCAAATTTCAACACCGACAAATGTATTCGTCCGCTTGCTAAAGTAAAAATAATATTTTTCTGCTTAAGTTTTTCTATCGCCCGTTTGTTAACTATATCAATTTGGCCGGAATTATTCAACAGCGTCCCGTCGATATCGCAAACAATCATTTTTATTTTATTTAATCTTCCGGCGGCCATCAGCATTTTCAGTCTGATGGAGTATTAATTTTTTACATCAGCTAATGCTTCATCAACTGAGTTATAGATTGGCAAAACACGGTCGAGCTGCGAAATTTCGATCAACGACTTTACATTTTTTTGCGGTGAAGCTAATTTAATATTCCCTTCATTCGCCTGAAGAAGCCGGTAAGCAAGCAAAATTGCACTCAATCCGCTGCTATCGCAGTATTCTACCGAAGATAAATCCAGTACAAGACTTCTTATTTCCTCATCTGTTAGGATAATTGTAAATTCCCCTTTTAATAAACCGGCAACGCTGCTGTCAAGACGGGGTTCATTTAATTTCATTACAACAACGCCGCTGTTCTTTTTCAATTCAAAATTAATTGTATCGCTCATATAAGACTTATATTTATTAAAAAATACTTTTTAAAACATACTTAAAGAATTTAACAAATTTCTATATGATATTTCAGAATTATTTTCGGAAATATTGAATAGTACATTATAAAATTGTTTAGTCTTCTGTTTATTAACGCCTGCCCTAATTTTACATTCTGGAAGCAAAGCAACACCGGCAAAATATAAGTTTTCAGACCTATTCAAATCCAAAACCGCGTCATATTTTTTTTCTTTTAATTTCTCAACAATTTCTTTTGACGGAAGGTTTAATTTTGTTTTATCTGATATACTGTATGTTAAAAATTCAGTTTTCATTGATTTATCAAATAAATTCAATTTATGTTCCGGAATAAATACTGTGATATTTTTTTTATGTATTGATAAATATCTAATTACTTCAAAACTGTTTTGATAATCTTCATCAATTTCCGGCATTAAGATTATATATTTCGAAGATTTCCTAAAAAAATCCCGCTCAATTTTTTCCCCCGTCTCTTTACTTTTATAATTTTTCCTAATAAAATAAAGAGCTAATTTATTCTTTAAATTTTCAATCATTCCTTAACTTCAATCATCCTTAAAAATTCATCTTCGTTAATAATTTTAATCTCCAGCTTTTCTGCATTTTTTAACTTACTGCCTGCATTTTCGCCTGCTAGTACAAAATCTGTTTTACTGCTCACTGACGAAAGGACTTTCCCTCCGTTTTTAATAATTATATCTTTAATCCCTTCGCGGCTGAAATCTTTCAAAGTGCCAGTAACAACAAACGACACCCCGTTTAACTTATTAGATGCGTTTTCTGTTTCAACTTCAAATTTCAGCCCTTCACGCTGTAAAAACTCTATTAAATCAATATTACGCTTATCCGAAAAATATTTAATCAAACTTTCGCTGATACTAGGTCCTATTTCATCAGTTTCTTCCATTTCATCTTTGGAAGCTCTTATCAGATTAATAATGTTCTTAAAATGATTAGCAAGTTTTTGTGCCGCGCCGCTTCCAACAAATCTTATACCCAGCGAATAAAGCACTTTACCAAAAGGTCGTGTCTTACTTTTTTCAATTGCTTCTAAAAGATTTGAAATGCTTTTTTCACCCAGGCGCTCAATTTTAACAAGTTCCTGCTTTTTGTTCTTTAGAAGATATATATCGGAAATCGATTCTATAAACCCTTTTTCTACAAACAGATCAACCAGGGATTCACCCAATCCTTCAATTTCCATTGCTCCCCGCGATGCAAAATGCAGGATTTTTCCTTTTAATCTTGCTGGACAATTTTCGTTACTGCAATAAATTGCTGCTTCACTTTCGGGTTTTAACAGCGGACTTAAACATACCGGACAATTTACCGGAGCAACAGTTTCTTCGGATAGAATTCTGCGCTTTGTTTTATCAACTTCAACAACTTTCGGTATTACATCTCCGCCTTTTTCAATAAAAACAGTGTCGCCTTCTCTTATATCTTTTCGTATAATTTCATCATAATTATGCAGGGTTGCTCTGCTTATAGTTGATCCTGCCAAAAACACAGGTTCCAAGTCTGCTACAGGAGTCACAGCTCCTGTTCTTCCTACCTGCCATATTATTTTATTGATTTTTGTTTCAACCCGCTTAGCTTTGAATTTAAAAGCTGTTGCCCATCTCGGCGATTTTGCAATTTCACCCAATTTTTTTTGCTGCAACAAAGAATTTACTTTAATTACAACACCGTCAATTTCATAAGGAAGTCCGTCGCGTTCATTTTCCCAGTACTTGCAATAATCCATAACTTCTTCTATCGAAGCGCATAGTTTGAAATTCGGATTTACTTTGAAACCTATTTTTTTCAATAAAATCAAATTGTCCAAATGTGTTTCATTTTTATTTTCTTTTGCCAAAAAGGAATAAAAGAACGCATCAAGCGGACGAGAAGCTACAATGCGCGGGTCCTGAAGTTTCACAGTTCCTGCAGCAAAATTTCTTGGATTTGCAAATGTCTTTTCACCATTATCTTCGCGTTCTTTGTTAAGATTTCTGAAAGACTCCACATCAATAAAAATTTCGCCTCTTGCTTCAAATTCTTCAAAACACTGTTTCTGTTTAAGTTTTAACGGGATACTTTTTATGGTTTTAGCATTGTTTGTAATTTCTTCACCGGTGGTTCCGTCTCCGCGGGTAGCTGCTGTTTCCAGCATACCATTAGAATATTTCAGACTGACCGACAGCCCGTCAATTTTTAATTCTGCAACGTATTCAACTTTTAAATCTTCATCCGAAAGCACATTTTTTATTCTTTTCTCGAATTCGAGAAGTTCTTCATAATTATACGTGTTGGAAAGACTCAACATAGGAACGGAATGCTGAACAGGTCTGAAATCCTTTGTTAAATCGCTGCCAACTCTTCTTGCCGGCGAATCGGGCGTAATAAATTCAGGATTTTCATCTTCAAGTGTTTTAAGCTCGGTCATAAGGTTATCAAAATCCTGATCGCTTATTTCGGGCTGATTAAGAACATAATATTTATAATTATGTTCATCCAAAACATCTTTAAGTTCCGATATTCTTTTCCTAATTTGTTCCTTGTTCATCATATCCGGGTACATCTTTGGTCTTAATGTATTTTAATCCGTCGGAATTAATAAAAATGCTTTTCACCTGATTTTCATTTCCGCTGAATTCTAGTTTATTATAATTTAATTCTAAATTTATACCGGCGGAATTTCCTATAATAAGATAAAAAGATGATCCTGCCACAGTATACTTATCCATTCCAGGATAAAGAGTTACTTCTTCTGCAACCGATTCATCACTTATAATTTTAATCCACGATGTATCAGCTGCACTGATTCTGAGCTTAAGAACTCCCTCCGGAATAACAGACTGTTCATTTTTTATTTCCGTATTTTTATCTACAGTAATTTCCTTTTTTATTTCTTGTTCCGGTTCTGTACTTTTTTCGGTTATAATTTCTTCGCCATTTCCGCTGAAAAATGTAAAAATAACAATAAGAAGTATAACAAATAAAGCTGCCCCGATAAGTAATGCAATATTGCTTTTATTCGTTTTCTCCTTCACTTCCGATGTTGGAATATTTTCCGGGGGATTTTCAAAAGTTTTTTTTGTCTCAGGTTTTTCTAAATTTTCTTCTGCAACAGGTTCATCCGATAATCCTGATTTAGCCATCTCAAATTTTTTTAATACATTTTCCGGGTTAAGATCAATAGTTTTCGCGTATTCTTTTATAAAAGCTTTAATATAAATTTCAGGCAGGACTTCAATTTCTCCGGATTCGATGGCTTTCAGAAATTTAATATCAATCCTGGTTTTAGCAGAAACCTGTTCCAAGGTGATTTTTTTCTCGGTTCTGCTGCTTTTTAATTCCTCGGCAAATTTTAATAACGCATCTTTATTCATAGGCGCTTTTATATTTTATTATAATTTAGTTAATTTTGCCGCAAATGCTCCGTCCATTTTATGAATATGCGGATAGGTTTGTATACAGCCGTCTTCATTAATCAAACTGTCTTCGAATAAACCTTTTGCGCTTACCAGCCTGAATTCTTTGTTCTCGCTTAAAAAATCCTTAATAATGTCATAATTCTCTTCTTTCTCAATAGTGCATGTACTGTAAACTAAATAACCTCCACTCTTTAAAAGCGATGCTCCTTTTTTTAACAGCGACATTTGCGAAAATCTTAATTTTCTTATATCACCTAAATCTCTTTTCCATTTGATATCCGGTTTTTTTGTCAGGGTTCCTAAACCCGAACATGGTGCGTCTATTAAAATCCTGTCAAACGGACCGCCTTCAAATTCCAAAGCATCACTTTCAACAACTTCGGCGTTCTTAACTCCCATTCTTTCAAGATTGCTGTTAAGAATTTTAATACGCGCTGCAAATTTATCTATTGCAACCAATTTGCCTCTGTTTTTCATCATCTCAGCAATAAGAGTAGTTTTACCGCCCGGAGCCGCGCATAAATCTAACACTTTATGTTCAGGTTTTGCGTCTAGCAGCAAACAAGAAAAACCTGTGCTTTCATCCTGAATACTGAAATAACCCTTCGAAAAATATTCCCAGTCCGTAATGTTAGTGATTGATGCAAGCTTAATAAATTCATTTAAATAATTGGCACTATAATACCTTAGATTAACCGATTTAAGAAGTCCTTTTAACTCTTCGGCCGAAGTTTTTAATTTATTAACTCTTAAAAACATTTGCGGTTTTTCGTTATTTGCAATAAGCAATTGTTCGGTAAATTCCTCGCCAAACTGCGAAAGCCATCTTTTTACAAGCCAGGAAGGGTGCGACTGATATGCGCTTAAAAATCCGGGTAAATCTTGTTCGCGCTCGGGATAACGGATATTTTCTTTATTTTTAATAATATTCCGTAAAATTGCATTGGTAAGATCGGCAGGTTTCTGTCCCTGAAGTCTTTTTATAAAATTAACCGATTCATTAACTGCCGCATAGTCAGGAACTTTATCCAAAAACATTATTTGATATAATGCAACGCGTAATGCGTTTTTAATATTCGGAATTCCTTTTGAAAAAGTTCCTTTATAAAAACCCGTTAAAATCCAGTCTATTCTGCCCATCCACCTTGTAACGCCATGAACAATTTCATAAAGCAATGCTTTATCCTTTGCAGAAAGATCATTGTTTCGTAATTCAACCTCTAACAATTTATCAAGATAAGCATCAGTGCGATCAATTCGGTTAAGAATTTTTATAGCAATGCCTCTAACACCTTCATATAAATTAAGCTCTTTGTATCCTTCGTTTATTTCAGAATTTTCGGGCATTAAACTAAAAACTCCTTTCCATAATTTTTAAGGTAAAAATAACAAATTAACATTAATTAAAAAATATTATGAATAAATGTATGGTATTTAAAATAAAAAAGGCAGCTTAAAGCTGCCCTTTGCAATAAAGCAAAATTTTTATCTTTTAATGCCGTATTTCTTATTGAATCTGTCAACTCTTCCTGTTGAATCAATAATTTTCTGCTTTCCGGTAAAGAAAGGATGGCATTCCGAACAAATTTCAAGTTTGATATGATCAACAGTTGAACGTGTTATAAAAGTATTTCCGCATACGCAACTAACTTCGCATTTCTGATAATTTGGGTGAATATTATTTTTCATTTAATCTTTTCCTTCAAAAATTTAGACATTAAATATATAAGATTCTTTTTAAAAACTCAAATTTTTGTTTAATTGTTTTGTGCTTATTTATTTTATCCAAATTGTAGCAGCGCTTAAAAGCATCATTACAAAAATGAAATGGCTTAAATATTTATTGGACTTCTCATTTTTAAATACAAAAAAAATAACTTTGCTCATTTTAAGCCATATCAGCATACAGGGAATTCCGACTGCACAAAATGTTAAGGAAAAAACAAACACATTCAAGTGAATGTTCGAAAAATCGGGCATAAAAGCTCCGGCACTAACAATTGCCATAAGCCAAGCTTTTGGATTTATAAATTGCATTAAAAAAGCTTCCTTAAAAGAAATCATTCTGGCTTCTGTATTTTCATCAAAGGGATTTATTTTACTTAATAAAAATCCTAAATAAATAAGCCAAACAGTTCCGCCGATTTTTAGTAAAAGCTCGATGTATTTATTTGCTGATATTAATTGTGCAATCCCGTATCCGGCAAGATAAAGCATACAAAAAACCCCGAATATTATTCCGGCCATAAGATGTAAAGACTGCCGGAAATTTTTCGTTCTTCCGTAAGAAAAAAGAGTGAAATTATTCGGTCCGGGTGTAATTGAGCCGGTAAAAGCAAAAGTTATAAAACCTATTAAATTAATCCACATTAAAAATTTCCGAAATTAAAATATGCTTTTTCTTCTTCGGGTTGTACCGCCTAACCCCAAAACACCTAAAATTCCACGTGTAACTTCGCGCATAATTGTTGTGCCAACTTGTTTGGTAACCGGACTGTTAATTATTGTTTCGAAAGTAGATTTTTCGCGAGGGGCAGGACGTCCGCTTCTAGAAACAGAGGTTTCGGCAGAAATTTCCTTTTGTCTGTTAGCCATTTCAATTTTTTCGCTAAGCATTTCGAATGCGCTTTCTCTATCTATTACCTGGTTATATTTTTTTGTCAATTGCGATTTAGCAAGCAATTCATTAATTTCAGATTCTTCTAAAATATCCATCCTCGATTTTGGGGCGCAAAGCAATGTAGCAGCCAAATCAGTTGGATTCCCTTTTTCATTTAAAGCACTGATGGCCGCTTCGCCAATTCCCAGTGAAGTTAACATTTCATCAGTTTTATAAAATTCCGAAATAGGATAATTTTCTGCAGTAAGCTTAATCATTTGCCTGTCCTTTGCAGTAAAAGCCCTTAAAGCGTGCTGAATTTTTAACCCTAACTGGCTTAAAACTGCCGGAGGAACATCTGTGGGATTCTGTGTGCAGAAAAATATTCCAACGCCTTTAGAGCGGATAAGTTTAATTATAGTTTCTATCTGATCGAGTAATGCTTTTGACGCTTCGTTAAAAATTAAATGCGCTTCATCTATAAATATAATTAATTTGGGCTGGTCTAAATCGCCTTCTTCCGGGAAAGACGAGTAAATTTCGGCAAGCAGACTAAGCATAAATGTAGAGAATAATTTCGGTCTGTCCTGGATATCAATAAGTCTTAATATTGATATTACACCCAATCCTTCGTCATTTATGCGTACAAGATCATCAACTTCAAAAGATTTTTCTCCAAAAAAAAGATCAGCTTTCTGCTGTTCAAGTTCGATTATTTTTCTTAAAATAATTCCAGTTGAAGAAGTAGAAATTTTCCCGTACGATTCTTCAATTTCAGTTTTCCCTTCATTGGTTATATACTGAATAACTTTTTTAAAGTCTTTTAAATCAAGCAGCGGAAGCCCTTTATCATCGCAATACTTAAATATCACAGAAATTATTCCCGCCTGTGTATCATTTAATTCTAAAATTTTCGAAAAAAGAACCGGTCCGAATTCCGAAACTGTAGCCCGAAGTCTTACTCCTTTTTCGTCGGAAATTGTTAAAAGTTCTACCGGAAAAGCTTTTGGATTATAAGGTTCCCCTATTTTATTGTGCCTTTCTTCAATTTTAGGATTAGCAGTTCCGGATTTTGCAATTCCGCTTAAATCTCCCTTAATATCCATTAATAAAACCGGAATGCTTTTTTCGGAAAGTCCTTCAGCCAAAACCTGCAAGGTTTTTGTTTTGCCGGTTCCTGTTGCTCCTGCTATCAGTCCGTGGCGGTTAAGGGTTTTTAACGGAATTTTTATTTTAAGATTATTTATACATTCACCTTCGTATATAGCGCCGCCCATTGTAATTGTTTCGCCTTTAAAAGTATAACTTTCTTTTATTTTCTGAATAAAATTCTCACTTTTCCCCATGTTCATACCTTTGTATTTTTAAATTTTTATTATTGAACAAAAGTAATAAAAAACTTTTAAATCAAACCTCCTCGTTAATAAAAAAATCACCTTTTTATTAAAAACCTGATATTTTTATGAAATTTTCAAAAAGCTTTCTGCCGGTATTTTCATATTCAGTTTTAATTTTTTTATAATCCTTTATTAGGTTTTCCCTGATCATTTCTTTTAAATCTGCATCCTCATCAAGCCATTGATTGAACATTTGTCCGGTAAGTTCAAAATGGCATTGTAGTCCATAAGCATTTCGTCCTAATTTTACTATCTGATTTCTGCAATAATTTCCTTCTGCCAGTAAGGTCATTTCATTTGTCAGCTCTACAGTTTCGCCATGTAAATGAAAAACCTTAAACTTATTTCCTAATCCGTAAAAAAGAAGATCCTTTTTTCCGCTTTCAGTCAGTTCAACTTCAAAATTTTTTCCGGAGGGATCTTTAAACCCTATTTCTTTAACCGGACTTTTAATAACTTTACCGCCGGCAGATTTAACAAGCGTTTGCAAACCCAAACATATTCCAAGATAAGGAATTCCCAAATCTATTGTCCTTTTAATAAACTCAAGTTCATTTTCCATTTTCAAATTTTTATCATTGGCGCTGTCCGGACCTCCTAGAACAACAACTGCCGAAAAGTCTTCGGGATCCGGCAAGTTTTCGTTTTTATTTAAGTCAATTATTTTATACGATATATTTTTTTCATCTAATATTTCCTGTAAAATTCCGGGACCTTCCCGTGAAATATTTTCAACAATCAAAATTTCTGATCTCATATACGTCCTCTGATAATTTTATTTATAACTTGCTATGTTATTATTAATTTTTATCAGCAACAACTTTAAACTTGTAAAAGTTAAATTATTGCAAAATTTTTTGGGAGTTATAATAAGAATATTTAATCTGAATTGAAAAATAATAAAAAAAAAGGCACCGCAAGGTGCCTGTAAAAAAGCTAAAATATTATTTAACGAC
>CAYTFZ010000049.1:0-18570 GCA_964437215.1 uncultured Melioribacteraceae bacterium
ACCTGCATTGATGATAACCCGAGTTTATTCATAATATCTTTATTCAAGTGAACCTGCAGCTCAGGAGTGGTTTCTTTCATATTTAATGAAATATCCACAAGTCCTTTAATTTTTTCCATTTTTAGTTTTATCTGATCAGCTATTTTTTTAGCGCCCTCAGTATCAAAACCGATTACTTTCACTTCAATATCTTTTTCGCTGGAAAGAGATCCGCCTTCTTGAAAGATGTATGATATTCCGGCAACATCATCAAGCTTTTCGCGCAGTTTATCCTGAATTTCGAACTGGGTTTGTGATCTTTCTTCAACAGGCTTAAGTTTGATAAACAATTCAATTGTTGATGCAGTTGACCCGAATGAAGCAAAACCTTCACGTTCTCCGAAAAATACAGCAATCGACTCTAAATCTTTATCTTCAATAATTTCTTTTACCATATTTTCTATTCTGTAAACATATAATCTCGAATCTTCTACAGGACTTCCAGCCGGAGAATCAATTACCACATTTATAAAACCTCTGTCGGTTTTTGGCATAAATTCACCCTCAAGCAAAAAAGCTGATCCTACTGAAAGAAGCAACATTACAAATACAGCTCCCAATACTGTCTTCTTGTGAAAAAGGGTCCATTTCAATAATTTTTCATATTTGTCCGTTAAAGCTTGCAAATAGTATTCGGTTTTTGCTTTGAATTTATTTAAGAACTTATTTTTACCTTCTTCAGAATGATCTTTTTTTACTATTTTAAGAATATTTGCTGAAAGCATAGGTACAATTGTTAAAGAAACTATTAATGATACTATAAGGCTGAAAGAAATTGTAAGCACCATATCTTTAAATAACTGTCCCGTAATGTTAGGAACAAAAAGAACAGGAACAAATACTGCAACAGTTGTTAAGGTTGATGCTGTAATAGCCATACCCACTTCAGTTGCACCTTTATCGGCAGCTCCCATCCTTGTCTCGCCCAATTCTCTGTGGCGGTATATATTTTCTAAAACTACAATGGAGTTATCCACAAGCATACCCACTGCCAAGGCTAATCCTGCCATTGATATAATATTTAATGTAAGATCTAAAGCATACAAAACTGCAAATGTAGCAATAATTGCAATTGGAATTGCTATACCGATGATAAGACTTCCGCGCCAGTTAAGTAAGAATATATAAATAACAATAAAAGCCAGAATAAAAGCAATAAAAGCAGAACTTTCCAAGTTGTTGATAGATTTCATAATAAATTCTGACTGATCATAAAGTATGCTAAATTTTGTTCCCTCAGGTAATCTTTCGGAAATATATGGGAACGCTTCTTTTACTTTGCGGCAAGCAAGCACAGTGTTAGCATCCGATTGCTTTGATACCAGAATTGTGATTCCTTCACTGTAATCGGAACGCACTTCGTTTGTCGATTCTTTGTAACCGTCAACAACTTCGGCAACGTCTTTAATATAAACAGGGGTACCGTTTTTAACTGTTAGAGTTGTGTTCTTTATTTGCTCTACTTCAATATATTCACTAAGAATCCGGAGGTTGTAATTTTTTACTTTTGTCTTTAAAGTACCGCCAGGTTGAATTCCTCCGCCTGTTTGAATTGCTCTGTTTACATCTGTAGGCGATAATCCGTAGGAAGAAAGCAACACCGGATTGATATTTACATTAATTTGCCGCTCCAAACCTCCCTGAGTTTCTACCGAAGCAACTCCGTCAACTCTTTCAAGCAAAGGTTCAATTGTTTCTTCCGACAATTTCCTTAATTCTGCCGGACCTAAATACGGCGAGCTTAATGTTATGAACATAATTGGCTGCATCGACGGATCGAAAATAAATGTTATAGGCTCTGTTGCATCTTCGGGCAAATAATCACGAATAAAGTCTATATTTTTCCTTATGTCCACATCTGCCTGGTCCATATCTGTGCCGTACTTAAATTCGAGGGTAACTATCGAAGCTCCCTGAACTGACTGCGAACTTACTTCTTCAATATTTTTTACCGACGAAACAGCTTCTTCAATCGGTCTGGTAATTAAATTTTCTATATCTTCCGGTCCTACTCCGGTATAACTTGTAATTATACCGGCATACGGAAATTTTATATCCGGAAAAAAATCGATTTTTAATTGCGTAAATGAAAAAATACTGAAACTGATAACAATACTGTACAGCATAAGCATTGTTATCTGTCTTTTTAATGAAAATTTTGATAATATCATATTCTAATATCCTTATCTGCTTACTTTAACGTAATACAAACTTTTAATCCTTATTTTTTTACTTTACTATTTTAACTTTCTGACCGTCGCGTACTATATTCTGACCAACAACTATTACTGTGTCCTTTTCTTTTAGTCCTTTTTTAATTTCAATTCTTCCTTCGCTTGATATACCGGTTTTAACTTCTGTTATTTTGGCCGCACCGTTTTCAACAGTAAAAATGAAATATTTTTTTACAGTTCCCTGAATACCTGTTTCCTTGTCAACCATAACTTCGGTTCGCTGCATTAAAGAATTTTCGGGAACTACAAATATTCCCTGCTTTTGGGATACTTCAATGTAAAATTCTCCAAATATTCCGGATTTTATTCTTGAATCCGGTTTTATTAACTGCACTTCAACTTCCAAAAGATTTGTAACGGGATCGATTGCCTGATTTACTTTTGAAACAACTCCTTTATAAATTTTATCAGGTATCGAAGGAAATTTAATTTCAACCGATTTTCCGTATGCAACCGACGATATATCTTTTGTCGATATTTGCAGTTTCGATTTCATTGCATTCGGACTAACAATTTGAACAACCTGCATTCCGGGCGGAACCATTTGATTTTTTTCATAAAATATAGCGCCTACAACACCCGAAAAAGGAGCTTTTATAAAACTGTTCTGATAAGTTTCGTTAGCCTGAGCCAATTGTAATTTTGCCTGTTCCAATGTGTTTTCGGCAGTTTCCTTTTGTGTTTTAACCTGATCGAACTGCTGAGGACTTATTACCTTTTGTTCGTATAACTGGTTTTTCCTGTCAAATTCCTGTATAGCAAAATCTGCCTGCGACTGGGCAGTTTTAACAGAAGCTTTAGCTAAATCGACAGCCTGTTTAAACGTTGCATTATACTGTACAGCCAATACCTGTCCAGCTGATACGCTTTGTCCCGGACGGACATAAATTTCGTCCAGCTTTTCGTTTATCTTGCTGTAAACAATAGCATCGTTTTCTCCCGAAACACTTCCAGTGACTTTTATATAATTGGAAATTGTATCAGGCTTAATCTCATAAATTTGAACCGGAATTATTTTTTCTGCTTCAGCTTCATCATTTTCGCTGCATCCCGAAAATATTATTATACTAATTGTTAAAATTCCTAAAAAATATTTTTTCATTTTATCCTCTTATATTTTATTTCCAAACTTTATCCATCAATCCGGCTGCTTTAAGCAATTCGAGCTGACTGATGTTGTAATTATAAATTCCCTGCAAATAGTCGGCTTTGCTTTTTGTATAAAGAAGCTGCGAGTTTAAAACATCTATCTGCGTGCTGAGTCCGTTATTGTACATAATTGAAGAAATTCTCATACTTTCTTTTGATAAAAGCATTGCTTGCTCGAGACTGTTAAGACTTTTAACCGCCTGTTTGTATAATGAATATTTTTCCTCAACTTCTAAAAGCGCTCCGTCTTTTGTTTGCGAAAGCGCATATTCAACCTGTTCTGTTTGAATTTTAGAAAGCTGATAATCTATAAGCCTTCTTCCGCCTTCAAAAAGAGGCCATTGCACAGCAAGCGTAAGCGATTTAGAGCGGATATAATCATCCCACATAACTTTAGAATCATCCATCTGAGCTTGATGAGCAATATTGCCCGAAAGTGAAATGGTTGGAGCAAATTTACCCAGAGAAACATACTCAGCTGTTTCGGTTGCATCATATCTGTGCTGCATCGATTTTATGTCATTTCTTCTTTCCAAAGCAAGGTTTTTCATTTCTTGAAGCGAACTGACATTATATTCATTTAAAAAATCTTTTGAATACAACGAATCGCTGATTTCAAGAGAATCTTCCAAAGAGATGTTTAATATAGTTTTTAATCTTTGGTAAGAAAGCATACGGTTTGAACTTGCCGCTTCGTACTGCGGAAGAGTTGAGTAATACTGAGCTTTTGCTCTTTGCAAATCCAATTCGGTAGCTGAACCGTTATTATAAAATATTTCTACCTGGTCGAGATTTTCTTTTGCTACCCGCACAGCTTCACCAGCAGTTTCCGAAAGCTCTTCGGAAAGAATAATTCCGTAATAAGATTGCAGGGCTGTTAAAACTGTCTGCGATTCCTGACCTTTTAATTCTTCACTGAGCGATTTTTTTAAATTGCTTTGAATTAAAACATTAAAAAGTCTGCTTCCTCCTGTAAAAAGCGGCAGCGAAAAATCGAGCGAGTGCTGAAAAGAATATTTTGAACCTATTTGTACGCTTTGTCCCATAAATACAAAAACCGGCAGCTCCATATTTTTTGTCATAGCCCCGGTATAAGTGATTGTAGGCAGAAAATTAGTGTACGAACGGTAAACTTCAAGCTGCTGGGCATCATATTCAAGCATCTTCGATTTCAGCATCAAGTTATCGCTCAACGAATAATCAACAACTTTATCCCAGCTTAAAGTTATTATTTTTTTATTCTGAGCTGAAGTCTGACTGATAACAAAGATTGAAAACAATAAAATTGATAATTTTTTAAGCATTTATATCTCCATATTTTTTTTTCCAAAAGCATTAAGCCAAAATTTTACGAATTTTTCTATTTCCTCCGAAAACAATTCGATGTTTCCTTCAAGCATAAATTGCGAAAGTAAAAGTATTATTGGTCCGATAAAGCTTCTTATAAGCATATCAACATTATCCTCCTCATTAAGGAAACCGTCCTTTTTGGCATCGTTAAATAAGCTCCCTAACTCTTCCATTCCCCGCTTAACCATAAATGTTTTTTGGTTTCTAACCTCTTCGGGCATATTCATAAACTGGGCGAAAGCATTAAATTTTAACAGATATGGATAAGTTTTTACAAAAGTCTTATATATTTCTGCTATCATAAAAATCTTTTCGCTGAATGATGTTCCGCATTGGAAATATTCATTTTTTAATTCTTCGCCAATTCTATCCGTTTCTTTTACAAGTTCAAGAAGAAGAGTTTCCTTATCCTTGAAATAGTAATATAATACTGGCTTTGTAACATTCGCATTTTCACAAATTTCGCGGACTGATACTTTATAAAATCCATCGCGCGAAAACAACTCTGCAGCTGCTATAAATATTTTATTTCTGGTATCTTTTTTTTCGCTGTCTTTCATATTTTTTTAATTTATCAATAAATTATACTTACCGGTCGGTAACATAAAAACAAAATGCCGGAATGTCAACACTTTATTTTTTCGCCAAAAAATTTTTAATCAAGCAAATGGTTTTTTGCTGTAACTTTTTTAATTAAATTAATTAATCGAATTAAAGCAGAGAGGCATAATGAAAGCAGCCGTGATTATTTTAATTTACCTTATAACCTTTAATTTTCTGCCGGTTCAGGATTTTCTTTCGGAACAAAAAAAGTATGAACGCGTACGCAGCTCGATAAAACAAAAAGGAAATTATTTAAAAAAGAAATTGAATGAAATTGGTCTTTTGGAAAATAACCTGAACATTTTGATTACAGCTTATAAAGACGAAGATGTTCTGGAAGTTTTTGCAAAAACCAAGCAGGACGTAAAATATAAATTGCTTGCAGTTTATAAAATTTGCACACGTTCAGGAGTTTTAGGACCCAAAAGGTGCCAGGGTGATCTTCAGGTTCCTGAAGGATTTTATCACATCGACAGATTTAATCCGGCAAGTAATTTTTATTTATCGCTTGGAATTAATTATCCGAACAAATCCGACCTCATTCTAAAAACAGGAAACGACCCCGGCGGAGATATTTTTATTCACGGCAATTGTGTAACTATCGGCTGTATTCCTGTTACAGATGACAAAATTAAGGAAATTTACTTATATGCTGTTTATGCAAAAAATTGCGGACAGACAAAAATTCCGGTTTATATTTTTCCTTTCAGGATGACGGACGATAATTTTAATAAACACTGTGAGAGTTATAGCCAGAACAAAAACTTAATTTCTTTTTGGAGTAATTTAAAAATCGGATTCGATTTATTTGAAAAAGAGAAAAGAGAATTGAAGACAATTGTTAATAAGCAAGGAATTTACAGTTTTAAATTTTAACCCAAAATAGTCAATAGAACAAATAATATTGTGGTTGAGTTTTTATTATTGGCTATTTTTGGGTAATCCCGACTTAAAAAATCTTATCCCGATTTATCGGGATATAGATTTTGTTAGTCGACTTGTCCGGCATTTGACGGATCCGCCATTATTTTGTTTTCTAATGGCGGATTTGGGTTTAATAAGTTTATGTTAGGATATGGATTGCCAGAATAAGAAAAAGCGGCTGAAAAAAGTTTCCAGCCGCAAAAATAATTACGGTTTTAACTGACCTTTTTCGGCAGCTTCTTTAAGTTCTTCGTTAGCAAAAATAGCTATTTCAACACGTCTGTTTTGTTTTTTACCTTCTGCAGTATCATTAGTAGCAACAGGTTCTTTTTCGCCTAAACCTATTTTTTCGATACGTGAAGAAGCAACGCCTTTGCTTATAGCGTAGTTAGAAACAGAAGCAGCACGTTTTTCGGAAAGTGTTTGGTTGTATTCATCCGATCCGTCGGAATCTGTATGTCCTACAATTAATACTTTTGTATCGGGATATTTGTTAAGAATTGTTGAAAGTTTGGAAATATTTACTTTAGCTTCATCCTGCAAAGTGGAAGAATTTGTAGCAAACAAAATACCCGAATCGAAAGTAATTTTAATACCTTCGCCAACTCTTTCGGTTTTTGCTCCAGCAATATCGTTGTTAATTTCTTCTGCCTGATCATCCATATAATCGCCGATAAGAGCTCCGGCTGTACCGCCAACAACTGCGCCAATAATAGCCCCGAGAGCTGTATTGTCGTATTGATTACCGATTATACCCCCAATAACTGCGCCTCCTCCTGCACCAATTGCAGTACCCTGAAAAGCTTTGCTTGTTCCGCATCCGTAAAATAGCACGGCAATCATTAAAACTGAAGCAGAAATAATAAGTTTTGTTTTGTTCATAACCCTTCCTCCCTTAAATGTTAATAATTACTTAATATATTTTTTTTATTTATCAACTGAACATAAAAATATAAAGCCTAATATTCAATTTTTTAACCTACTATTTTTTATTAGTAATATTTTCCCCACATGCCTTACTGCGTATTAGAAAAAGTAAGAAAAACACTTCTTGCCGGTTCATCATTAAATCTTTAATTTTAGATAAGTGAATACTAAATTACTAAAGAATAATTTTTAACAGGAGATTTATGAATTACAGAAAACTTGGAAAAACCGGTCTTAATGTTTCAGAAATCAGTCTTGGCACTTGGCAGGTTGGCGGCAAATGGGGCGATGAATTTAATAATGATAATGCAGATAAAATTTTAAATGCTGCAATAGACAACGGCATTAATTTTATTGATACTGCCGATGTTTACAGCAATGGCCACAGCGAAAAAGCTGTTGGGCGGCTTTTGAATTCGCGGAAAGAAAAAATTTATGTTGCCACAAAATGCGGCAGACAGCTTAATCCACACATCAGCGAAGCCTATACACCAAAAGTTTTGCGCGGATTTGTGGAGGACAGTCTTAAACGGATGAAAATTGAACGGATTGACCTCATCCAGCTCCATTGCCCCCCTACTCAGGTTTTCTACCGTCCCGAAATATTTGAACTTTTCGACAGACTTAAAGACGAGGGGAAGATTGCAAACCTTGGAGTAAGCGTAGAAAAAGTTGAAGAAGCGCTTAAAGCTATTGAATACGATAATGTTACAACCGTTCAGATAATTTTTAACATTTTCCGGCAGCGTCCGGCAAAGCTTTTCTTCCGCGAAGCAGAAAAGAAGAATATTGGAATTATTGCGCGCGTTCCTTTGGCAAGCGGACTTTTAACAGGCAAATTTACTGCTAAAACAACTTTTGGACCGGACGATCACCGGACATTTAACAGAGAAGGCGCTGCATTCGATAAAGGCGAAACATTTTCGGGGATTGATTACCAGACAGGTCTGGATGCTGTTGAGGAGTTAAAAACCTTGTTTCCCGGAAAAGATATTTCCCTTATTGCGCTGCAGTGGATTTTAATGTTCAAAGAAGTAAGCTGCATTATACCTGGAGCTTCGCGTCCCGAGCAGATTCTTTCAAACATTAAAGCTGTTGATTTGCCCGCTCTTACAGCAAGCGAGATGAGAAACATTGAAGATATTTATCTTAACAGAATTAAAAATCTTGTTCATAATTTGTGGTAATATTTGCTTAATATTTTCTAAATTACCAGAGGATTGCCCGGTAAAACCCATAAGCGTCAACTTAAGAACGAAAATCGTGCATCGGGAGCCGCATTAATAATATTATTATTGGCTAAAAACCAAAGCAGGAATGCTAATAAAAAAGTCTCTGGAACAAATATTACTTCCAAATCTATAAAACAATCAAAGCTTGTGAGCAGCTTGAAAAAAGAAACCCCCGATTAAAATTAACCGGGATTTTTCAACAGTCTGAACCTACTGAAGCAGTTTTTTTTATTATCTGATTTTATTGAAACCAGAAAACTGGTTAAAGCTTTTTTAATAACTTATAATAAAGAATTGCACAGATTGTTTTAGCATCAACTATCTGTCCGGAGCTTATCATATTTTCAATCTGAACTAAAGGAAGTTCCAGCACTTCCATTCCCTGTTCGCCTTCTTCGCGGTTATGATTTCCCGGTGTTAAATCTTCGGCAAGAAAAATATGCAGTATTTCGGAACAAAACCCAGGAGTTGTACATATAGCGCCAAGTTTCGTATACTTTGAGGAAGAATAACCTGTTTCCTCAGTCAGTTCCCGTTTTGCACAGACAAGCGGGTCTTCGTTAATTTCGAGTTTTCCGGCCGGCAGTTCAAGAAGTCTCTTTTCAAACGGATAGCGGAATTGCTCGACTAAAAGAATTTTATTATCTTTTGTAACTGCCAGAATTACAGCTCCTCCATTATGAAGGGCAACTTCGCGTATACTTTCATTTCCGCTTTCGTATTCAATTTTATCAACTTTTATATCGAATACTCTTCCTTTGTAAATAATATTGCTTTCAAGTAATTTGTAATTCAATTTATACTCCTTCATCCTTCATTTTCTGCAGTATAAAATGGGCGGATTTCATTTCCAAGATATTTTATCAGTGCGGCAATTACTCCCAAGTCGTCAAGATATCCTATAAATGGAGCGAGATCTGGAATAGCATCAATGGGCGAAATAAAATATATAAGCGCGCCAACAATTATCGATTTCCGGTACCAGCTGATTCCCGGGGATTTTAAATACCGGTATAAAGCTAATATATCTTTTGTGAACGTAATCTTTTTTCCTGTTGATTCAAGTTTATCCCAAAGATTTTCTTCAACATATTCAACCTTTTGTTTCATTTCTTCGGGAGTTTCAAGCGACCCTTGGTCGAAAGTTGTATAGTTGTTTTCTTCATTATAAATATTGTTTTCGTTTTCGTAATTCATAATTCCTCTCTTACTCTTCCGAAAGAGTTATATCAATGTTTTGCGAATTTAATGTATCGATAACAACAGACTGTGTTTTTATCGAATAACCGGTTTTTATAAATATCAAATTTAATGTATTTGAAGATATTTTGTCAGAAAGAATTACAGAATTTTCATCAATTACAGGAATTTCTTTATTAAGTGATAATTCGGAAACCGGTATTTTTGCGTTACCTTCTTTATCGGTGGAAAAATTCTGCATATCGCTTCCCAGAATATTTGTGTCTTCATTATTCTTGCATAAAATTATGCTGTGATTGTAGCTGGCACTTGTTAGCAGACTTGTTGCATTCATAGTAAGAGTATAAATCCCGTTTGGAATTTTATTTTTAGAATCAAACAAAACACTGTAGGAACCGGCTTCGTATGTTTGAGCAGAAATTGAATATACGGTTTTTCCCGTTTTGGGATTTTTTATTTCGAAACTTATTGTGCTTCGTTCCGGACAAGTAAAACGTAAATATGTTTCCGATAAAAAAGGATTCGGCGTGTTATTAAGTAAATTATAACTGACTGGAATAGTAACTACAACAACTTCCATTTCGTTAGAATACTTTATTTTTCCGTCAGTATCCTGCTGCTTTAATCTGTAATAAAATATTCCGTTCAGGTTTTCCGGGTCAGTAAAAGTATAGTTGATTGGAACATTTGTAATACCGGTTCCTTTTACTTCGCCCACTTCCACCCATATTGATGAATTTTTTTCGCGCCGCTGAATGAAAAATTTATTGTTGCTTATTTCCTGAGTTGTTGTCCACTTAAGAATAACTTGTTTTGTATTGTCGTCAATATCGTAAGAGAAATCACCGTAAATCACAGAATCAGGTGAAAAAACTTTTTTTACTTTTGGCAGCGAATTAATAAAATTATAAACCAAATAGACTTTAACATCTTTTAATTCTTCATTTTTAGAGTTTTTAACTTTTATTGTTATGCCCGAAAAATTTTTATCTTCGGGATCGACAGTATTGCATTTTATAAGAAACAGCGCTAAAACAATACAAAATAATATTTTCATCAGAACCTCAGTTAAAATTTATTAAACCAATTAAAAACAGTCTCCCACCAAAGTTTTGCATTTTGGGGTTTTACTACAAAATGATATTCATCAGGGTAGTAGAGTAACCGGCTTTCAATTCCTTTAAGCTGCAAAGCTGTAAACAATTCAAAAGCCTGACCTTCGGGAACGCGGAAATCGTTAGCTCCGTGAACAACAAGCATAGGAGTCTTAAAATTATTAACATAATTATGAGGTGACCATTTTTTATAATTTTCAGGATTATCCCAATATGTTCCGCCATTTTCCCACAATGGGAACCATAATTCTTCGGTAACGCCGGTCATACTTTCCAGATTAAAAACGCCTGCGTGGCAAACCAAAGCTTTAAACCGGTCAGTATGTCCGGCAATCCAATTAATCATATATCCGCCGTACGATGCTCCGGCTGCATAAGTCTTATTCGAGTCGATAAATTCAAAATTACGGACAGCATAGTCATAACAGTTCATCAAATCTGTATATACTTTTCCTCCCCAGTCCTGCGATATTTCATCGGTAAATCTTTGTCCGTAGCCGATACTTCCGCGCGGATTGGGAGCAACAACTACATAACCCTTCGAAGCAAACATCTGCAAATTCCAGCGGTAATGAAAATCGTCTGTCCAATGTCCCTGAGGCCCGCCATGTATAAGAAAAATCATTGGATATTTTGCTGATTTATTAAAAAAAGGCGGTTTAACAATTATCGATTGAACCTGAGTAGCTTCCGCTCCGGTACACCAGAAAGTTTCTGTTTCATTCATTTCTATTTCCGAAATAAGCTGTGTATTCATCGCAGTTATCTGACTAATCCTTAAAGTTTCTGTATTCAAAGAATAAATTTCATCGGGCTGCGTGCTTTTTTGCTGAAGGAAATAAACAAGTTTTCCATCCGGAGAAATTTTAAGATTTGAGTTAACTCTTTGTTTAAGTAAAACTTCAAGAACTTTTGTTTCCACAGAAACACGCATAATTGAATTATTTATCTGGTTAGCTGCAGTAAAATAAATAAATTTTGAATCCGGCGACCATACAAGTCCGTTTGCCGAAAAATCTGCATTTTCAGTAATAATATCTCTTTGTCCGGTAGCTTTATCATAAATAACTATGTTTTGTTTATCTGCTTCAAATCCTGCCCGGCTCATTGAACAGTATGCAATATATCTGCCGCTTGGCGAGTAAACCGGTTCGTTATCGTTGCCGGCGCTTTCCGAAATTACTACCGGTTTGCTTAATGAATTATTTGCTTTTATCACGAAAACTTCGTTGTTAGTGCTTGTTGCTTCATTAATATCCGGATTGGAAGTAAATGCTATTTCATCGCCTGCAGGCGAAAAGCTGAAATCGTTGCTGCTTCCCAAAGCCAAAGTCGGGATGTCATTTTGAATATCAGGATAAATATCGGCAGCAGTTTTACTTTCAGTATCGAATAAAAACAGGTGACTTCTTTTATCGCCACGCCATTCGTTCCAATGCCGGAACATAAGCTTGTTAAAAATCTGTGCTTTTACTTTTGAATTTGCCAGACTGTCATCTTTCCTTTTGTTGCAATCCTGATCGATGCAATCGGGGAAAACGGATGAGGAAAAAAGAATTTTTTTTCCGTCGCGCGACCATTCATATTCATTTATATCCGAATAAAAACCGGTTAACTGATTTTCAATTCTGGTTTCGGGATCAATAGTAAAAATCTGTCCGTCGCGGAGAAAAGAAACCTGGTTTCCCGTTCCTGTAAACTTAGGCAGAGTTTCATTTTTTTCGGAATCTGTAAGCTTTTTAAAATTGCCGCCATCAGCATCCATAATATAAATATCGCTGTTCCCTTTGTTTTTTTCAAAATCGTAAGATGTAACAGAAAATACAAGTCTGTTGCTCTGCTGATTAAGATCAAATGAAGTTATTCTTTTCATAGCCCAAAGATCTTCAAAGGTTAAAGCCCGTTTTTGCTGAGGAAATATAAATGTTATTAAACATAATGATAAAACGAAATACTTAAACATTATCGCACCCATATTTTTCAAAAATCTCCGGAAAAATAAGAAAAGATTACAGCAAACCCAAACGGATGCTTGAGGTATCCCATTAAAAAAAATCGAGAAAATTTTTAAATAAACTACCCCGATACAAGCAGTCGCGGTATCTCAAAGGAATCATTTCTTTAATTCGTTGCAAGCAACGGGGAACTAACCCCAAAGAGATTAGAATATTAAGCGAAAGTATAATCTTGCAAATTCACATTTTTAATTTATATCGGCGTATTTCATTATAATTTTATAAATTAACACGATAAAAATTTTAAAATTTGGAATGAGGAAAAAATGACGGAAGACGCAAAAAACACCGGGGTAAAACTTGGTGAGAAACCTGATCTTCGCACAGATTTCGCACCTGTTTCGTTCGATGAATGGAAAAAGGTTGTAGAAGCTGATCTAAAAGGTGCGGAGTACGACAAAAAACTTTTAACAAAAACTTACGAAGGAATAACCCTTCAGCCCATTTATACCAGAAAAGATATCGAGAACCTTTCCTATGTAAATACTGCACCGGGAAACAGTTCGCGCAGAGGAGCAAAATCTTCGGGTTATGCTTCAAAAGGCTGGGAAATAAGCCAGGAAATAGTTACCGGCGACGCTCAAGAATTTAACGAAGCATTAACTAACGATTTAAGCAGAGGACAAACAAGCATTAATATTCAGCTTGACACTGCAACAAAAATGGGAAAAGATGCAGATTATGCAGCTCCTGCCGAGGTTGGAGATAAAGGACTTTCAATTTCCGCGATTAAAAGTATTTCGCGCGCTCTTAAAGGAATTGATCTTAACAATTATCCGCTTAACGTGAACGCAGGGTTTTCAGCTCTTCCATTTTTAACAGTTCTGAATGCATATCTTCAAAAAAACAATATCAGTATTTCCGCTTTAAAAGGAAGCATTGAATCCGATCCGCTCGGTTTTATTGCTGAATACGGAAAATTACCTGTTTCGCTAAAATCGGCGCTTGATGAAGCTGCTTTAGTTACAAAGTGGGTAATTGATAATAAAATCAGTTTGAAAACTGCCGGCGTAAATGTAAGTGTTTATAATAATGCCGGCGCTTCGGCAGTGCAGGAATTAGCTTTTGCTATGGCAACAGCTGTTTATTATTTAAATGAATTGACTGAACGCGGCATTTCTGCAAAACAGGCTGCGCAGTCAATCAGATTTACTTTCGGAATCGGTACAAATTATTTTATGGAAATCGCGAAATTCCGCGCTGCAAAAATTCTTTGGGCAAATATTCTTGAAGCTTATGGTATTGAAGAAAATGACAGAGGAATTGAAATCCACGCTAAATCTTCAACTTATTTCCAGACAGAACTTGATCCTTATGTGAATATGCTTCGCACAACAACTCAGGCTTTTTCGGCTGTAGTAGGCGGAGTTGACAGCATGCATACAAATCCGTTTGATGAAGTTTTTAACGCTCCGGATACTTTTTCAAGAAGAATTGCAAGAAACACACAGATTATTCTTAAAGAGGAAACACATCTCGACAGGTTGATTGATCCTGCAGGCGGTTCCTATTTTATAGAAAAACTTACTGATGATGTTGCCGTACAATCCTGGAAATTATTCCAGCAGATTGAAGAAAAAGGCGGAATGTCCGAAGCTCTGAAATCAGGATTTATTCAGGGATTGGTTAAAGAAACCGCTGAAAGCAGAAAAAAAGATTATTCGAAAAGAAAATCAGTTCTTGTCGGAACAAATATGTACGCGAATATGAAAGAGGAAAAAATTCCTTCGCGCAAAAGCGATCCTGAAATTTTCTTCAAAAAACGTTCGGAATATTTACAGAAATTCAGAGTATCCGGAAATCAGGAAAAAAATTCCGGTATTCTTGAAAAGATGCAGCAGCTTGTAAACGATAATTCAGCAGATATAATAAATACTGCAACCGCGGCAATTCTTCAAGGAGCTACAATCGGTGAAATTTCCAGCGCAGTGCGTGCAGCAGCCGAACCGGGAATAAATATTTCTCCGCTTGAAATTAAACGCGGCAGTGAATTATTCGAAGAATTGAGAAACGCTTCGGATGCATTTTTAGCAAAAACCGGAAAACGCCCGCAAATATTTATGGCAAATATGGGTCCGGTTAAACAATTTAAAGCCCGCGCCGATTTTGCCCAGGGATTTTTTGAAACCGGCGGTTTTGAAATGCTTAATAACAAAGGATTCAAAACTCCGGAAGAAGCTGTTAAAGCGGCTTTAGATTCAAATGCGCCGATAGTAATAATTTGTTCAACAGACGACACCTATCCTGAACTTGTTCCTGCAATTGCAAGCGGAATAAAAACTGCAAATCCGTCAGTTCAATTAGTTTTAGCAGGATTTCCAAAAGAGCAGGTTGAAGCGCATAAAGCATCCGGCATTGATGAATTTATTTTCCTCGGGGCAGATGCTTATCAAATATTATCAAGTCTGATGAATAAAATAAAATAATAATTTTGAATGTTGAATTTTTAATTTTGAATTGAAGATGAAAGAAGGAAACGTAATAAAAGAAAAGAGTTTTGATTTTGCACTTAGGATTATTTCTTTATATCAGGTACTTAAAGAAAATAATGAATATGTGCTTTCTAAACAATTACTGCGTTCCGGGACTTCAATAGGCGCTAATATTGAAGAAGCCTCAGCGGCATCTTCAAAAAAGGATTTTATTAATAAAATGGCGATTGCATCAAAAGAAGCCAGAGAAACCATTTACTGGTTAAAACTTCTTCAAAGAAGTAATCTTGTAAAATATGATTTTACTAGTATTATGAAAGATATTGAGGAAATAATAATGATTCTTACTGCAATTGTTAAATCGTCTTCTGATAATTCAAAATTAAGAATTAAAAATTAAAAATTCGAAAAGGAAATAAAATGAAAGCTATAAAATTTAATGAAAAAGAGTTAAAATTAGAATCGAGTAAATCATCATTTGATTCTTGGAGAAAGAAGTTTGAAGCTGAAACCGGAAAATCCGCAGATCAGTTTATCTGGGAAACAATGGAAAAAATCAATGTGAAACCGCTTTATACAAAAGAAGATTTGGCAAATTGCGAACATCTCGATTATATGTCGGGAGTGGCTCCTTTTCTTCGCGGACCTTACAGCACAATGTATGTTATGCGTCCCTGGACGGTAAGACAGTATGCAGGTTTTTCAACTGCTGAAGAAAGTAATGCTTTTTACAGAAGAAACCTGGCTGCAGGACAAAAAGGATTATCAGTTGCTTTTGACCTTGCAACTCACCGCGGTTACGATTCCGATCATCCCCGCGTTGTTGGCGATGTTGGAAAAGCTGGTGTCGCTATCGATTCTATTGAAGATATGAAAATTCTCTTCGATCAGATTCCTCTCGATAAAATGTCGGTTTCGATGACAATGAACGGAGCCGTGCTTCCTATTCTTGCATTCTATATTATTGCCGCAGAGGAACAGGGAGTTGCTCCTGAACTTCTGACCGGTACAATTCAGAATGATATTCTGAAAGAATATATGGTGCGTAACACGTATATTTATCCGCCGGAACAATCAATAAAAATTATTGCAGATATTTTTGAATTTACCGCGCAGAAAATGCCGAAATTTAACAGCATAAGTATTTCAGGTTACCATATGCAGGAAGCCGGAGCTACAGCAGATCTTGAAATGGCTTACACTCTTGCCGACGGACTTGAATATGTCCGCACAGGAATTAAAGCCGGGATGGACGTTGATACATTTGCTCCGCGCCTTTCGTTTTTCTGGGCTCAGGGAATGAATTATTTTATGGAAGTTGCAAAAATGCGCGCTGCCCGTTTAATTTGGGCAAAACTTATCAAACAGTTTAATCCGAAAAATGAAAAATCAATGTCGCTTAGAACTCACTCGCAGACTTCGGGATGGAGTTTAACAGAACAGGATCCTTTCAACAATGTTGTGCGTACTTGTCTTGAAGGAATGGCTGCAGCGCTTGGTCATACTCAATCTCTTCACACAAATTCACTTGATGAGGCAATTGCTCTCCCAACTGATTTTTCTGCAAGAATTGCAAGAAACACGCAGCTTTATTTACAGGATGAAACCAATATTACAAAAGTAATTGATCCTTGGGGCGGTTCATATTTTGTTGAATCTCTTACAAATCAATTACTCGAAAAAGGATGGAAACACATTCTCGAAGTTGAATCTTACGGCGGAATGACAAAAGCTATCGAATCAGGTATTCCAAAAATGAGAATTGAAGAAGCTTCCGCCAGAAGACAAGCTCGTATTGACAGCGGCGCTGAAACAATAGTGGGTGTTAATAAATACCGCCTGGATAAAGAAGATCCGATTGAAATTCTTGAAGTTGATAACACTGCAGTAAGGTTATCGCAGATTAAAAGACTTCAGGAAGTACGCTCGAAAAGAAATGAAGCCGATGTTAAAAGCTCGCTCGAAGCGCTTACAAAGTGCGCCGAAACAAAGCAAGGAAATCTTTTGGCGCTTGCAGTAAATGCTGCCCGCGTTCGTGCAACTTTAGGCGAAATTTCGGATGCAATTGAAAAAGTATCAGGGAGATATCAAGCTGTGACAAGAACAATATCAGGCGTTTATAGCAGCGAATACAAGGACGAAGAAGCTAATAAAGTTGCTGTTGCGCGCAAAATGACTGACGATTTTGCTGAACGCGAAGGACGCAGACCAAGAATTATGATAGCTAAAATGGGACAGGACGGACACGATCGCGGAGCAAAAGTAGTTGCAACTGCTTATGCAGATATGGGCTTCGATGTTGATATGGGTCCGCTTTTCCAAACTCCGGAAGAAACTGCAAAGCAGGCTGTAGAAAACGATGTTCACTGCGTTGGTATGAGCTCGCTTGCCGCCGGACATAAAACACTTTTACCTCAGTTAGTTGACGAATTGAAGAAGCTTGGCAGAGAAGACATTATTGTAATTGCCGGCGGCGTTATTCCCGCACAGGATTACGACTTCCTTTATGCCCACGGAGCTTCAGCCATTTTCGGTCCCGGAACAAAAATTCCGGACGCTGCAATTAAAATTATGGAAGAAATCAATAAAAGATTCTAAAGAATATTTTTGAATTTGGTTAATATAAACCCCGATTTTTTTTCGGGGTTTGTATTTCCAATATCTGTCGGAATAGTTTCTATTTCTATAATTAAAAATACTTTGTTGTAGTTTTAATTCTGTAATTTTAGTTTATTTTTGCAATTAAAAATGAGTATAAGTTGTTTCAAATATTTTTAAGCGGTTTAATTCTCGGTATTTCAGTTGCTGTGCCAATAGGTCCCGTAGGACTTTTATGTATCGACCGGACAATTAAAAAACATTTTTGGTCCGGTTTTTTCTCAGGAATCGGCGCGGCAAGCGCGGATGCTTTATACGGATTGGTTGCAGCTTTTGGAATTACATTTATTTCTAATCTTTTAATAAGCGAGGAATTTTACTTCCGGCTTGTTGGCGGAATTTTGCTGATTGCAATTGGAATAAGGTCTTTCAGATTAAAACCGAAGCAGATTAGTGTTTATGAACCGACAAAGAAACACTTGATTAAAGATTTTCTGAGTGCGTTTGTATTAACAATTACAAATCCCGGAACTGTTTTATTTTTTATGGCTGTATTTACCGGATTCGGGCTTACCGGAACAACCGGTGAATTTGTTTCTGCAATTACTCTTGTCAGCGGTATTTTTATCGGTTCGGTTACCTGGTGGCTTGTTCTTTCAAGTTCGGCATTTATTCTTAAACCGCGGATAAATGATAAATTTTTAACGGGATTAAATCATCTTTCAAGCACTGCAATTATTATTTTTGGATTA
>CAYTFZ010000050.1:0-18424 GCA_964437215.1 uncultured Melioribacteraceae bacterium
TAGTGTTTCTTCTATTCTTTCTTCTTCAATTTCTTTACCGTTAAGTATTACCGGAGCATCTAGTTTTGAATAAAGTAATACTTCTTTAACTGATAAAAGACTGTCATTCTTTTCATAGATAATATTGTATTTATTTTCTTTACTTTTTTCCTCTGTTACATCATATAATTCGCCTTCTTTATATGCTTTTTCATCAATTCTTAAACCATTCAGATTAAACGACAAAACACAACTGTTATCAGGAATATACAATGTATCCGCATCTCTCACTTCATCATTTAGCGCATAATAAATAATTCCATAAAATTGCCTGACTTTAGTGCAACAAGATTCTGTACTGAATATAGTAATATTTTCCTGACAGTTAATTTCGCAAACTATGAAGATTATTAAGAGAAACTTATACATATAACCTCATTATAATTTATTACTAACCCTTTTCATTAAGATAATCTTCAAGAATTACAGCCGCTGCATTTTTATCAATTAAACTTTTATCGCGTCTTTTCATTTTGGATTTTACAGTTTCTATAATTCTTTGCTGCGCAATGCCCGAAGAATAACGCTCGTCTCTGTAAAGCACTTCAATGTTGGTTTTGGCAGTAAGTTCAGTAAAAAACTTTTCAACCTTTTCGGTAGCGTGTGTTTTTTCGCCGCTTTCTTTAAGAGGATAGCCCAAAATAATCAGTTTAACTTCATAATCAGAAAGAATCTTCAAAAATCTTTGCCAGAAGTTTTCGTTATTTCCTAATGTTATAAGGGGCTGGGCAAACATTCTGAGAGGATCGGTAACAGCAATTCCAATCCTTTTTTCACCGAAATCAATTGCAAGTATTCTTTCGCCTGTTTTTAGCTGCATCGTCAAGAATTGCTGTTATCAAATCGTTCTGCCACAAATACGCCTTTAATCTTTTTCATCCGCTCAATCAATCGTTGAAGATGATTTATATCTTTCACATAAACAGTTATAGTTCCGTCGAAAGAATTATCGTTGCTGCCTATATTTATAGCTTTAATATTAGTATTTTGATAAGTTGTAATTGAATTGGTAACTTCCGAAAGAAGTCCGGGCATATCCTCGCCGTTTATTCTTATTCCGGCAACAAAATAATCACCGTTGCTCTGTGGCCATTCCACATCCAGAAGCCGCTGCTCCTCTTTTTTAAGCATATTAAAAAGATTTTTACAGTTTTTACGGTGGATTTTTAATCCCTCGCCTATGGTTATATAACCTACAATTGGATCGCCTGGAATAGGATTGCAGCACTTTGCATAACTGTAAACTATGCCTTTTGCATCCCCCGAAACCATAACTCCGCCGGCGGTATTTCGTGCAAGGTTTGCAAATCTGTCAAATTCCATCGGGGCTGTTTGATCTTTATGTTCAGTTATTTCCGGATCAAGGATCTGATCGAGATCAACTTTTTCGTGATAAACGGCAGTAAAAAACTGACTTGAATTATCGAATTTATTTTTTCGCGCAATTTTGGAAATTTCATCGGAATTAAAACTCTTTTTAAGTTTCTTAATTTTTCGTTCCCAAATAGCTTTGCCGCCGTCAATTATTTTCTGTTCTTCGCTGTTAATAAATTTACGGATTAAAGATTTTGCTTTGTATGTCTGAACAAATTTAAGCCAGCTTTTATTCGGTATCTGGTTCTTCGAAGTTATAATTTCAACCTGATCGCCGCTGTTAAGTTTTGTATCAAGCGGAACAATTTTACCGTTAACTTTTGCACCGATGCAGTTAAATCCTACGCGGGTATGTATTTCAAATGCAAAATCTACAGGAGTGGAATCTACCGGTAGTCTTTTTAAATCGCCGAGAGGCGTAAAAACATATATTTCATCTTGATAAAGATTAAGTTTAAAACTTGCAAGAATATCTTTTGTAGCTTCATCTTTCGAAGCATTTTCGAAAATATCGCGTACCCAGTTAACCCATTCCTCAAGGTCTTTATCCGATGATAATTTTTTCTCTTTGTATTTCCAATGAGCCGCAACTCCCTTTTCGGCAATTTCGTGCATCTTCCTGGTACGTATCTGTATTTCTACAAGTTTGCCTTCGGGACCGATTACAGTATTATGTATAGACTGATAATTATTCTTTTTCGGAATTGAAATATAATCCTTAAAACGATCGGAAATAGGCTTATAGAGCTGATTTGTTATTCCTAAAACAAGGTAACACTCATTCGGGTCGTCAGTTTCAAGAACAATGCGTACTGCAAGCAAATCAAAAATTTCCTCGAACGATTTATTCTGTTGTATCATCTTTTTATATATGCTGTAAAGATGTTTTGCGCGACCGCCAATATCAAATTTAAGATTATGTTCTTTTAACTTTTCGGCAATCGGCGTATTAAATTTCTTTAAATAAGCTTCTCTTTCCCTGCGTTTGCTTTTTATTTTTTTAGCCAAATCGTCGTAAGCGTCTCTGTTAAGATACTTAAATGCAAGGTCTTCCAATTCCCATTTAACGCTTCCCAAACCGAATCTGTGAGTAAAAGGAGCATAAATTTCAAGCGTTTCCTGAGCGATACGGCGCTGTTTATGCGGCTTTACATATTCCAGAGTCCGCATATTATGAAGTCTGTCGGCAAATTTTACAAGAATTACTCTTACATCGTTCACCATCGAAAGAAGCAGTTTGCGGTAATTTTCAGCCTGGGCAATTTCGTGTCCCTTAAAAACTCCTCCAATTTTTGTTACGCCGTTAACTATTTCTGCAACTTCGGCTCCGAATTCTTTTTCAACAAAATCAATTTTAAATTCTGTATCCTCAACAACATCGTGCAACAAAGCAGCAATTACCGAAATATCATCAAGAGGAATTTCGCGGGCAACTACTGTTGCAACCTGGTAGGGATGATAAAAATAAGGTTCCCCTGAAGCCCTGAAATCGTTTTTATGGGCTTCGTAACTGAGGTTAAATGCTTTTTCCACAAGGGCTTCGTTAACCGACGGCAGATTCATTCTGCAATTATTTAGAAGCTCATCAAGCATAGCCTTATGTTTCGGGTTTGTAATTTCCATAAATATCCGAATAATCCTTTAATCAAAAGCATTATAATATATTTTTAAGATATTAAAATGCAATAAAAATATTTTTACTGTGAACTAAGCAACTCTTCCCAAAGTTCCTTTACCCGTTCCATTCTGTCTTCGAGGGCAGATTTTACAAATTCGGATGTAACTTTTGTTTTAAATATTTCGCGGCAATATTCCATTGCCTGAACATTTTTTCCCGAATCGTGCAAAAGCATCGCAATTTTATGACGTAAAACTATTTCGTTATAGCTGTTGCTGTTTTTTCTTCCTAAATGGGAGTTTAATATTTCCTGATATACAAGAATGGCTTCATCTTTATTTATATCTTCAAGCGCACGGGCTAAACCCCATTTAAAAAATCTGCTTTCAGGAAAGCTTTTTAATTCATCGCGGGCAATTTTTACAGCATCTTTAAATTGTTTTTTATCAATATAAATCCAAATTAAAGAGTTTAGTGCAAGATGCCTGCTATAGTTTTGATTTTCCGCAGCAGCTTTAATCAGTTTTATCGCTTCGCCGGTATCATCTTCAAAAAAAGGCAAAACATTCAGTATATCTGTTTTTCTGCTTTTCCAATAACGGTAAGTGCCTATCGCGGTATAAGCTTCGTAAAACTTTTTATCGTTTTCAAGAAGGTCTTGAAATTTGTTTATCGAGCTGAATCCTTCGGAAAAAGCGACAAGGTAATTTTCACTAAGGGCATAATAATATGCGTTGTAACCGGAAATTAAAGCTGCATAATACATATTCCATTTATCGTCAGGATTATTGCTGTTTAGAGAATCGGATAATTTTTCTGCGGCTATAAGCAGACCGGTAATTTTAGAGCTGTTGAATTTTTCACCGTAATCAACGCTTTTAGCGATTTCAACCGCCGCCTGATAAACCAAGCCCAAAGGATTTGCTGGATATTCTTTTGCAAGATGTTTAAATGTTAATTCCGCTTCATCATATTTCTGATTTAGAATATCGCTAATTCCGTTCTTTAATATTCTGTCTATTTTCTCATCGGGGAACTCCTGAGCAAAAAGAATTGAAGCGGACAGGAACAATATTAAATACTTAAAAAGTCCCAAAAACTCTGTCCCCCGCATCACCAAGTCCAGGCAGAATATAGCCTTTAGAATTTAATTGCCTATCTAAACAAGCCGTATATATTTTCACATCCGGATGTTCTGTATTAATTATTTTTACGCCTTCGGGTACCGAAATAACACTGACTAAAAAACATTCGTCCGCGCCTCTTTCTTTAAGAAATTTCAATGCTGCCGAAGCGCTGCCGCCGGTTGCCAACATCGGATCGAGCACAACAATTTGCGAATTATTAAGATTATCAGGCGTTTTGAAATAATAATCAACAGGCTTTAATGTTTTTTCATCCCTCTGAATTCCGATATGCCCCACTTTTGCTTCGGGGATTATTTCAAGAAAGGAATTAAGTAGGCTTAATCCGGCGCGCAAAATCGGTACAAGAACTACAGGTTTCCCAAGAACATAACCGTTTGCTTTTTCGAGCGGGGTTTCTACCGTCGTTTCTTTTAACTTTATTACAGTACTGAATTCAGCTGCAAGAATAAATGCAATTCTGTTTAAAGCATTCCTAAAATGTTCCGGGTCTGTTTCTTTATTCCGGAGAATTGTTAAATCTTTTTTTACCAAAGGGTTCGAAGAAACAATTAAATTTTTCATATTTGTAACAGTACCTTGTTCCCGTAAAAGTTATTTTTCCTTAAAACTGACTGTTATTGCAACTCCTTCGAATCCATATTTTCTTCTTATAAGTTTTTCTATAAATCTTCTGTAAGAATCGGGGATGTATTTTATATCGTTTGCAAAAAGGAGAAATACAGGATATTTGCTGCCTACCTGATTAATAAATTTAATCCGTATTTCCTTTCCGTTTGGTGTTGTTGGCGGAGGAGTTTTTTCAATTTCTTCGCGAAGTGTTTCGGTAAGTTCGTCCGGTGGAATTTGCTTTTTCCTTTCCGCTTCTATCTTTTTTGCCATTTCAATCAGTTTATAAATTCTTTGCTTGTTAAGAGCAGATATAAAGATAATGGGAATATAATCTACAGAACCCAAAGTCTGCCGTAATTCTATTTCAAATTTCCTCGCTGTGTTTGTATCTTTTTCTATAAGATCCCATTTGTTTACGGCAAGTATCATCCCTTTTCTTCTTTGCACGGCTTCTTGTATAATTTTCTGATCCTGATTGCCCAGACCTTCAACCGCATCTACAAGAATAATACAGACATCGCTTTCGGCAATTGCCCTGTAAGTTCTAACGCTTGAATAAAATTCTAAATTTTCAGTAATCCTTGCTTTTTTTCGTAATCCCGCTGTATCAACCAAAACAAATTCTTCGCCATAATATTTTAAAATCGAGTTCACACTATCGCGGGTTGTACCGGGAATATTTGTAACAATGCTTCTATCGTAACCCAGCAAAGCATTAGTAAGCGAAGATTTTCCTACATTTGGTTTTCCTACAATAGCTATTTTTAACCTTTCATCAGCTTCGTATTCCCCTTCCGAAAAGTCTATACGCGTGATTAATTCATCAAGAACATCTCCCAGATTTCTTCCGCTGAGAGCAGATATATCGTAAACATCCGAAAGCCCCAGTTTGTAAAACTCAGCTTTGCTTAAACCCTGCTCAACATTATCCGATTTATTTACTAAAACAAAGACAGGTTTATTTGAAACGCGTAGCATCCCAGCAATTTCTGCATCGGAAGGAGTCAGTCCTGTCCGGCCATCGGTCATAAAAAAAACCGCATCGGCTTCTTTTACTGCAATTTCCACCTGCTCGCGTATTGCCGATTCAAAAAGGTCTGCCGATTTGGGCACATACCCGCCTGTATCAATCAGCTGAAATATTTTACCGTTCCAGTCAACATCTCCATGAAGCCTATCGCGAGTAACACCGCTGAAATCTTCAACAATTGCCAAATTACTTTTTGTAAGACGGTTAAAAAGAGTTGACTTACCGACATTCGGTCTGCCGATAATTACAACAAGGGGTATTTTCATTATTCATCCTAAAAATTAAAATCGTATCTGCAAATTTAACTCAGGATGATAATCAATTACAAATCCGTAGTTTGTTTTTTCGAGACTGACTTTTGCTGAAACCGATTTATTATATCTGCTTGCCGACCATACGGCATCTGCAGCGCTTAAAATATGATTTGCTACTACTATTATTACAGCTGTTGAAGCAATATTATAATAATCATTTGCTTTGCCGCGCATATTGCTGTATTCATCAAATCTTTGGGTTACTTTATCATTATAATAGTCGAAAGAACCGTTTACTCCGCCGGGAAAATCGTCCCAGCCTACATTAAACTGTTTATATTTCCCAATCATTTCGTAGTATTGCTGATCGCCTTTGGGAGCAAGTTTGTGGGAATAATATCTTCCTTCCAAGGTTCTGCCTACTTCTTCTTCCATTTCGTTAAGAACTTTCCAATCAACTCCGTTGCTGAAATCGTACTTAGCAGAATTTTGAAAATTCTGTTCAAACCTGTTTTTTGTCCATTGCGCATACTGTTGCACATTCCAATGCTGATCGGCATAGTCTTCGAACTCGGATGTCTTATTATCACCTTTATTATTATAGATAATCGCTCCTGAAACAGCTGCAACTTCCACGGCAAAAAATATGGCTGCTTTCAAATAACTTTCCGAATAAAATTCTCCTGCACCTGGAACAGCAAAAGAAAGGGCGCCCGCAAGAAACCCGGATTTTTTTTGAACCGGCTGCAAAGTATTTTCGGGAATATTGTCTTGATTATTTTCTAATCCGGCAATTTTTGAATCCACCGATAACACCCCGATAAAATTATTATCATTCTGCTGGGCAAAAATTGAAAGTGTAAAGAACAAGATTAGTATTTTTTTCATAATCTTTCCGTTTATAAGCTAAAGTCAAATAATATTCCGCCGTAAAACTGCCATTCTTTCCCGTATTTAACAGTTTCTCTTCTTACTACTTTTTCTACAGTATCAAATGAATAAGCTGCATTAAAAAATACAGTTGTCGGGAAGAGATAAAACGAATTCATTTGAATTCGGAGTTCTGCACCTGCACCTTTTTTAAATTTATTTAAGGAAGGCATTTTTCCGTTCCAGGCATTTCCTATGTCGCCGTAAACCGACATAAAAATCTTATCAATATATATGTGTCCTAAGCGCGAATCAATATTCCTGTATAACGGAAATCGGTACGAAAGATTAAACCAGCCGAGTTCATTTCCCGAAATTGCATAAAACGGATAAGCTTTCATTCCTATCAAACCGCCCAGGTAAAAATCGAAGAAATCATCTACTGTTGGACCGAAAATTGTTGCTGCCCGCAATGTTGCATTTAGCGTATGCCCTTTCCCTAAGCTAAAATAATTCTTCTGAAGAAAATCGAGTTTGTGAAAATTGAAATCGGTATACTTTCCTATATACCCTACACTTTCATCGTATTCATATTCCTGTGTGGAATTAAACTTATTCATTTCATAATTGTATGTAATTTCTGTTTCCATCCCGATCGGATTAATATCAGAGTCGATATAAGGCATCTCTGAAGAAAAAGTATATTTTATCTGGAAATTACTTCCTTTTAAATAAACATCATTAAAAGCAGGACTGTTTAAGTATTTTTCTTCAACAAAAGAGTAATAGTTAAAACTTCCAACAGTAGAAGTATACCGGCTGTAAATATACCTGAATTCAATGTTGCTGTTTTCAAAAAAAAGTCTGTGCTTTGCAGCAATATCAAATTCAAATAAATTATAAGCCACTTCGGTTTTTAATTGATAATCTGCAATAGCAGTTCCGCTAGTAGAATCTACATTGAACATAATATCGGCATCTGCCTTACGGCTGATGCTGTAAAGCTCAAGTGAAAGTTCAGGCTTTAGCCCAAGATTATAGATTAAAGGAAGTTTGTTTCTATAGTTAAACTGGAGAAACAAATCCCTTTCCATACGAGTATTTATCGAACCTCCGGCAAAAATATCCATTCGGTTAAGCATATCGGAAGACATTAAATAAACGCCGGGCTTAAATTTTTCGAGAGTTGTATTTCCTGTGCTGTAATTATCGTAACGGATAAAAGGAACCGCCATAATTTTTGTAAATGAACCTGAATAACGTGTTTTTTCATATTCAGGAGTTTCTCTGTCGTTATAGTTTTTGAGATAATCGATATTAAAATTTGAAATATCGCCGTTTGCTTTTTCGTCAGTAAAAGTTACTCCGCCGGATTGATAAGCATATTCCGGTGATACCTGAACCAGATTTTCATTTTTCAAATAACATAACTTGTAACCTGAAGAAGTATAACCGGCATAAGCTATATTTCCGTAAGAATCCGCTGCAGGCATAAATGCACCGCCTGTAACATTAGTAATTTGGGTTTCTTCACCGGTTTCTAAATCTTTTCTGTAAATATTAAAAATTCCGGTTTTATCGGATGAATAGTAAAACTTTCCGTCTTTGCCAAATACTGGATTTCTTTCATCATATTTTTCATTTAATACAGCAGTCAGATTTGTACCGTTAGTATCAATTTTGTAAATATCCTGTCCGTTTCCTTCGGCAAAACCGAAAACTATAAATGAGTCATCGGATGAAAAACGCGGATTAAAAACCTGCTCGCCGTTTTCAAAGACTGTTATTCTTCTGAATTTTTTTCCGTCAATATTTACCATCCCGATATTTGTTGTACCATCTTTCTGGTAAACAAACACTATATTTTTTCCGTCATTCGAAACAAATGAATTATTCGCACGAAGTCCGAAAGTTATTCTTGTCTCTTCTTCAGTTTCAGTATTGTAAACATATAAATCGTGAATATTTACCCAGCGGGGATTGTCATCATCAAGTTTGGAATAAACAATTTTTTTTGTACCCGGAATTAAGCTTGCTGTTGTTTTAACTTTGGGTGATATTAGTTTTTCTTCACCGGTTTTTAAGTCGTATTCATATAATGAAGTAAGACTTAAATAATCCATTCCTTTATTCGAAAGATAATAAACTTTGCTTCCGTCTTCGGTAAATACCGGGTAAAAATTCCCAAACCCTTCTTTACCGATTTGTTCACCTTCAACTAAACTTTTTCGCAATTCGGAAGTTCTTTTGTTATAATCTTTAGTAATAAAGTCTTTCCATTCATTGTAAATTTCATCGCCGTCTTTTCCAAGAACATCTTTAAAAGCAGCATCAACTGTAAAATTTGTAAGTTTTCCGAGTTTTTCGGTTATAAGTCTTAATTTATCTTCACCGTAAGTTGCAGCTAAATAACGTGTTAATGCAAATCCGGAATTATAAACAGATTCATTTCCGAGACTTGTTTTGCCAAAAACACCCATTTCATTCCATGTAAGCATTTTATTATCAAGCGCATAACAACGTAAGATCATATCGCGGTGCGAATCCCAGTTATCATAATCGAATTCATTCCTTTGATATTGCGCTGTTCCTTCCGCAAGCCAAGAAGGCATATTAACTGTAGCAACGGGATATGAGGCAATAAAATTCGGAAATCCGTACAATATATCAGGACGCCGCTTATCTTCGTAATTCAGGAATTGAAGATAAATTGCAGGAATTGACCGGCTTACTTTCATTCCAGCTTGCAACTGAACCATATGAGTAAATTCGTGTGTAATAACATTGCGCAGCCAGTTATGTGTGCCCCGTAAATCAAAATCCAGTGCCGAAGCCCAGATTTCAATTTTATTGTCGAAAAAATATGTTGCACCGTTGCTGTAATCGTCAATATCTTTTATCACATAATGTACTTTATCTGGTTCATACTGATAAAGCGACGTAATTGGTCCCCAGACTTCATCGGCAATTTTTGCTACAACACGGGCAGTCCTTTCTGCTTCTTCGTGGTAATGGACTTCCACATTTTTACCTTTTATGGTGTACCAATCGTATTCGGGGTAATATTCATTAAACTGGGCAAATATTTTATAAGAACTGATTAAACTCAGCAGAACAACAAGATATATTTTTTTCATTTTTTAACAGATTATTTTACAATAGCTATTTTAATTATTTTTTCGGCAGATTTACCGGAAACTGATTCTGCTTTAATTCGTGCAAGATAAACCCCGCTTTGAATATTCGAAACATTCCATACAGTTTCGTTATCAAGTCCGCCGGAAGCATTATCCTCAAGTTCAGCAACTAAAGTGCCGGATATATCGATTATTTTTATATTGACCTTTGAATCTTCCGAAACAAAATACCGGATATTCGTTTCGCTGCCGTAAACCGGATTTGGCCAATTGTATGCTGATTCTTCCGGGAAATATTGTGTTTTAAGGTTTTGGGAAGAAGCTGCAGGAACTGCCGAAGTGTTACCGTAATTAGCAAATTCGGATGTCCAGCCAAGTTTGCTTGGTATATTCATTATTTTCCAGCGCGAAAGCTTTCCTTCTTCCGTAACTGCATTTAAATATAAAGAATTATCACTGAAAGATAATTCAGGATACGACCCGGGTTTTCCGCCGAGACTTACACTGTACTCATTTAAAATATTTCCATCTTTCCCGGAAACTGAAATGATTCTCCCGTCATCGGTTATAGAAATAATATCTTCCATACCGTCATTATTTAAATCGGCTGATAATAAATACTTGCTGTACTCTTTCTCCTGAAAATCACTATACGGGAAATTATCAGCCATAAATCCTTGGCTGTTTATCGCATTTAACTTATCTCCTGAAGTATAAACAGTGTAATTCTCGCCATCGTTTTTTAAATCAGCCAAGATAAAGTTTTTAATATCTAAACTTTTCAGTTTGTTACTTGATGGATTTTCAGTTGTATTTTGGCTAATATAAGCAACTGAAATATTAAAATCAGCTAATCTCACTGTAAATTCAATTAAATTATTTGAATTGACCTCAGAAACTAATGTAAAATCTAAATTATTTGATGAAATTAAAACTGGTTTATTAAGTAATGTTTGTTCAATTTCTAACTCCGATGAAAGAGTTTGAGCCTCTTTAATCTGAACAACTTTAACCTTTTTCCCAATAAATCCTGCAAAAATTATATTGTCAGTATCAATCAACATCACCGGTCTGAATTCTGTAAAATTTTCTGCAATTAAATTTGCAGGGCTGTTGCCTGTTTTGATGTAAAGTGAAGTACCTGCAACGTAAAAAGTATGTAACGGATTTAGAGGAGAAACAAAAGAATATTTAACAGGCTGTTCGGAACCCAAATCCTGCCGTAAAACAAGTTGTAACTTATCACTCCCAAATTTCACTGCAAAACTCATTTTCTGTCCGATAGAAGAAAAATCTGAAATTGTTACCAGACTCGAAGTTCCGTCGTTTGCATTAGTGTTTGGTTTTGAATCCGGACTGAAAACATTTTTATAAAATTTTGAGGGGTTGCCTTTATACCAAGTATCCTGCCGACTGCCTTCGAGAATTACATTATCACCGAAAACTGTTTTAAGTTCTTCGCCGATATCATAAATACCGTCGGCTTCAACAAGTTTTACTGCGCGGTTATCTTTAAGGTTAATTTTATTTTCTTCAATGTTCTGCCTAATTATCTTTTCATCGATATGCCAGATTAAAATTCCCACATCCTGAAAACCATGTTTAAGAGGATCGTAATCATCATTAATTCCTGGTAAAGCCCAGTCAGCATCGTCAACATCAACTATAACACCTCTTAATGAATCGGTATTGTAGCTGTAAAAGCCTACAGTATCCTTTAAGAATTTTTTAGTATAAACATTATTTCCGTCTTTTATAGTAAATATAATACCATCTTTATTTAAATCGCGTGTTCTTCTTTCAACCAGATAATATTCATCTGAATTTATTGGTATCTTAACAATGGAAGTATCACCCGACCCGGCAATTGCCATCGGAGTAAGAGTGATTTTATGTTCTCCCGGGTTCACAACTACCGGTTCAGCCCATCCAAGCTCTATCTTTTCCCAGGCAGAAGGTTCAGGCAAAAATGTACCGGAAAAACCGAAAATAGATTGTCCGTCCATCAGCCCGAATCTTCCTATAGAACTTTTCCCTGTTTCGGTATCAAAAAGATCGGGAAGCCCCAAATGGCTGGCAATGCTCGATACAATTAAACCATTTATTGAAAGCTCAAGCAGAGAAGAACCTGTCATTCCATCAATTTCGCGACTTTCTGTTTCCGGAATGATCATAGAATTTTTGATCAGTTTATTGTTAACTTGAAATCCCTGAAAATTGTCGCCGAAATTGTTTTTCAAAGTTTTTTCACTCAGATATATCGAAGGAATATCACGCGAGGAGATAATGCTTCCCGGAGTGATTACATCGCCACCTGTGCCTGCGTGGAATATTACAAATAAGTCATATTCTGTAAGATTGGTACTTGCCAATAAAGGAGCGGCAAGCGTCCAGACTTCCTGGGCAAGATTGCTTAACTGAGCCGGTGTTTCGTTTTTGTTCAGCGAAGTATAATTACGCATTGTTTTTGAAACTGTAATTATTTGGTTAAATACTGTATAATTAACACTCAGCTTTCCGTTGGAAACCTTATTGAAATAATTCTTTGCAAAAAGCAGATGATTTTCAAAATACAAGGCATCGTGCGGAAGCGGATCGAGTATTTTTTTTCCGTAATCTTTGGAATATATCGTTCCGAATTTGCCATTTCCGGCAGTAGCATTGTCCTTATCTTCCTGAAAATCGACCATTACAGCAAAAATATTAATCTGCGGCGGTGCATCAGGAATAAAACCCTGAGATAGTATTATTCCTGTAAAAACTGTGTAAAGAAAAAACGATTTAAATTTCATTTTTTAATATCCTCGCGGGAATCCTTCCTGACTTTTCGGACTTGCATCCCAATTAATCAATAATGTAAATCTCATTGTATCCGAAAGCGGATGATTATCGCCTCCTTCAAAAACGTCTGTTGTAATATATCCGAAATCAAATCCGTAAACATCGTACCGGATACCTGCTCCGAATGTTACAAATTTACGATTGCCATATCCGGGATCTTCATAGAAGAAACCTGCTCTGAGTGCAAACTGGAAATCCATCGGATCGCCATAAACATATTCAATACCCATAGAAGTATTTATATCACGCAATTCTTCGGAGAAAGATTGATCGCCCCAGGCTGTAAAAATTGATTCGTAAAATTCTTTACGGTTTTTAGTATCGTATGTTTTTGTAACTTTACCCGTAGAATCTGTTACGGTAATTGGTCTTCCTCTATCAACCAGGAGTTTACCAAAATCAATTGTATATGTAAGCGAATTGAACTCGTCTTCATATAATCTGAATGCCATACCGAGTTTAAATTTTGTAGGAATCGGGTCCGCTTGTGCTTGATCGATATATGTAAGTTTTGGACCGAGATTACTTAAATTAATACCCAAACTGAATTTATTGCTTAAATCGATGCCCGCAAAAGGGATTTCCAATTCTTCAGGGCGCCACATAGTTGCAATGTCAAAACTGACTGAAGTAGCTTTACCCGAACCTTTTTCATTTTCTGTAGGTTTATCCGAAAGGTTACTGTGAATTACTCTGAAATTGAAACCTAAACCCCAATCGTTATGAATTTTTGTGGCATATCCAACAGTCAAAGCTCCGTCGAACGCTTTAAATGTACCAAGTTCATTTCCCGCAGAGCTTGTTCTTACAAAAGTACCGAAATTCATATATGTAACGCTTGCAGTTATATGTCCTTCAAGCGATTCTACATATCCGCGGTATGCTAAATAATCGTAAAACAAGTCATCCAAATTGAATTGAGGCAGCCAGTTACTGTGCGTAATGGAAACTTCGGAACCTGTTAAGAACGCAATTCCTGCAGGATTCCAGAAAACCGCTGCGGCATTATCCGCTAAACCTGTACCCGATTCACCCAAACCGCCGGCTCTGGAATCCGGGGCAAGCTGAAGAAAAGGAACCGCTGCTTCACCTTGAGCAAATATCCCTTTAGCCGATATGATAAATAAAAACAAAAAAATCCATTTAATTCTGCTGCTCATTTCATTCCTCCAAAATATTATTCGCATTACTGATTTTTATCTAATTACTGCCAGTTTACCCAAAACGCTTTTCGTTTCGTTTTGAGATCCGGTTTTAACGATTAATTTATAAAGATATGTTCCATTTGCCAGAAGATCTCCGTCTTCGTCTCGTCCGTCCCAATCGATTTTTACAAATTTATCTAAAACTTGATTTTGTTCGATTTCTTTTATAAGCCTTCCGGCAACAGTGTATATTTTAATCTTTACATCAATATAATCATTTATGTTATGCTGAAAAGTAAATAAGGTTTTATCCGAAAAAGGATTTGGATAATTATAAACATCTTTAATTGCAAGCGACTGATTGCTTACAACTGTAAAATTCACATTTTCAATTGTTAAATTATTAAAAACATCCCATGCTTTTACACTCAGCGTATGATTTCCTACCGGCATATCAATAAAATTATATTCTATTTTACCGCTTTTTCCGCCGGAATTTAGATCTCCGGTAAAATAATTGGAAAGGTCTATTGAGTTTTTAATATCATTATTCAATGTTGCTTCAATTTTATGTCCTATTCCAAGTCCTGTTGTGTTAAGTCCGGTTTCATCTGATAAATCTACAATAAGCTTAAAATTTTGATTAACTAAATAGGCATTTTCAAATTTTGTGTCATCTAAGTATATATTTACATCGGGTCCTTTTTTGTCATCAGCAGTTGTTGAATCAGCTCCGCCGATTATTACATTTTTAGTAAATCCGATACCGTCTTTGCTGTCGTTATAAACATAAACCACCATTTTGCCATTGTTGTTTGTGTATGAAATATCTTTAGGGACAATAAAATCTGCTTCGTAATATCCATCACTAACATTAACTCTGCCCTTAAATATCGCACCGCCTTCCTTCACCATTTTAACACCCATAAAATCAGGTATTGTAATTGTAGTACGTGCATCATAAACAGAGATATATGCTTCACCATTAAAATTTTGATCGATATTCCCGGATTTATCCATTACTTTCCCTTTGATTTTAGAATTACTGAGTGCTTTCAGCTGAACATTGTCAGTTAAGGAATTTCCGTTTAACGAATCGATATCTACAGGCATAACCGGAATATTGAGTCTTAGATAAGGATCGCACAATAAATGGAAAATGCTTGTATTAACCAGGTTACCCATATTTGCATTTTTTGCTAAAACAGAAGCTTGTCCTAAAGTAATCCTATTATAATCCATATCTCTCTGATTTAATAATGTAGTAAAAAAACTTTTATTTAATGCAGCATTTAAGTTTCCATAAGCTTTCCTGGTTGCGGCAAACACACCAACAGCGCCTGTATTTTCTTTAAGCAGCATCATTTCAGCGCCGCTTGTTTCATCTGTAAAATCAAATTTAGCAAAATCGCAAGTTGCTGCAACTAAAAAGAATAATTTTTCATTCTTAAATTCCGGAATTGTAGTAGAACGGCTTAATACTTGCTCGTGTGTCCATACTTCAGGACTTCCATGACCTACAAAACACAGAACTAAAGTGCCATCATTAACAGTATTGATAATTGCTTTTGTAACTTCTGGTCTTCTTTTTCCGGCTCCTGTTTCAACTAATGGATATGTTGCCAGATATATTTTATTCACATCCATAAATTCAGGAATTATTCGAGCTAAGTCTTCACATTGATTAGTATGTTCAACCTCACTTGAAGATTCAAATGTATATTTATCATCGGCAACTAAAGATATCTTGTTTCTCCATATACCGCTGGCAATATCTTTTTCGTAGCTGATAATTTTTGATACCAGATTATCTGCTTCTTCAACAGTATTTACTGGAAGTCTGCCTATTGTCAAGTCTAATAACTTATCATTACCAGCAACTTTTACATAATAATCGTCCGTTCCGTAAGAAGATATTTCGTATAAAGTTTCAATAGTCTGATATGTTGGAATAAAATTATTATTCTTGTTTTCTAAATTAAAGTAGTCGTATGTTCCATCACCCATTAGTAAAATATGTTTCGGTTTAACAGACCAATTTTCGAAAGCATATTTTATGAAATTTCGAATAGACGAAGGGTCTCTCTGACCGCAGCCAAATTCAATAAATATTTCTTCTGCCTGAACAACCTTTGAAGTAACCGGATATTTAGAATTGCTTTCCCTGTATGTTTTTAATCTCTGCGCTTGAGCTTCGAACTCAGCAGGAGTAATAATAATATATTCTGCTCCGGAAATTTCAGATTTCAGGTATGAGTTTTTCACTTTTTCGGCAGCACCGGAAGTCCTGAACTTAGCAGTAGAAATTCCAAAATATTTAGAAATTTCACCTTTGGTTTCGTTTGCAATAAAAGAGAAATCTCCCCCGCTAATATCAGCAGATGATATTTCCATTACATTATCATAATCGGTAATATCATAAACACGGATTTCTGTTGTATTAGTAAAATTAGTAAGTTTATATTTTACTGCAGCAGTTGTATCTTTTCCAAAAACAAAAACAGAATCTCCTGAAGAAGAGAGATCTCGCTTATATTGAATTTCAAAATAATCAAGATATCCATTCAATTCACTATTCGATTCACAAGCAATTCTAAGCATGCTTCTGTTTGAAGGCAAACTCATTGAAGAAGTAAAATTAAACGTTCCTGCAATTCCGATTTTATACTTACCATTAACACTTGCACTTGTACTTATAATTGTACCTGACTTTACAAGAGATTCATTTTCATAGAACTTCAGATTTAAAGTTCCCTTTTGGCTTGCGTTTACCATTTGGACAGAATAATTTATGGGTGTTCCCGGAATCCTGCCAGAAAGTGTATTGATAAATGTCCTTTGTGAATTTGCACTCGTAAAGTCTTCTCCCAAATACATCCGTCCTGATTTGCCAATATTTCTGATATCAATTTCATGATATACTAAGTTGTTCGTTGTAGTTTGTTCATAATAATCATCAGTTTGAACAGATGATTTCATCTGCATCCGTTTTCCCTGGTTCCCCCCCGAAGTTATAAAGTAATAATTACTTTTAGAAAAATGATTGAAAACCCTTTTTAGATTTCCGTTGCTCAACGGATCAACAAAATTTGTAGTTCTTGCATAAAACAAAATATAATCATTATCATTAAAAACGCCGTCTTCTTCGCCAACTACCTTTAAAGCAATTTCTTTAAAATTATCTGAATTTACATTAACATCTTCGGAAAGCTGATAACCACCGTTGTTAAATATTTTAATTGTACGCGGATCTACATCAGCTGGAATACCGTATGATTGCAGCATAGTTTTAGTAATTTTGTAAATCCCTTCTGTACCGACAGTAAACTTATACCAAGTTCCAGATGATAAATCATATGATGAGTTTGTTTTCTTAAACGATTTTTTTGTAAAAACTTTTCCCCAATTTTTTGCAGCATCGGAATTAATTATACCCGATATTATCATATCATCATCCGGAATTTTAACTCCGGAACCCGAACCGGATAAAACGACTTCGAAAATAATTTCATTTAAAATTGATATTTTCCCGGAATTGTCAGAAGTCATAGGATATATTTTAAGCTGTTGGACAGGAACAGAAGCAGCATAACCGAAATCGCCAAACATTATTGTTTCGGGATAAATAAAATTACTATAATTTTCATTTTTGATATATCTTTCTTCTAAAAGACCTTCATTATTTAATAACTCAGGAACTGGTACCGGCACTCCAGTGATTTGCGAACGTTTTTCCGAAATGATTTTAATCTGACTCCCATATTCTGATGGCACCCCAAGATTCAGGATTTTAACCGGTATTTCGGGCATCCCGGTTTCTTCTGCGTTATCTATGCTTGTGCCCGAAAAGACCAACTTGACAAAATTTTCTCTAATTCCCTTTATATTAATTGTATCAGTAGCTTCTGGAATATACTTTATAACAATGCGGCTTTGATTCGATGAGATTATTTTAATATCCTGAGAAAAGCTAAAACTGGATATAAAAAAAAGAATTACAAGAATATTTTGCTTCATTATATAACTCCAATCAGTTTTATTCAACTAATTTCGTTTTCCGAATTTTGAGTAATGTTTCAATAATGTAGCAAATATTTCAATAACTCTTTCCTTTTTTGTGCCAAAAATAACTAAGAATTTATAAAGATGTCAAGTCATTTTAATTTTAGTGTAAAAATAATTGAATCTGTTTCACTAAATTGCAGATATAAACTTATCTTTCTATTAAAATATTTACTATAATTGAAAACATTTTTTTACATTACTTAAAAATAATAAAATTGGAGAAACTATGAAAAGAGCGGTACTGTTTATTGCACTTTTATCAACTTTTTTGTTATCACAGGAAAATTCGAATAA
>CAYTFZ010000051.1:0-18260 GCA_964437215.1 uncultured Melioribacteraceae bacterium
CGTGGCGAGCAAAATAATAGTTATAATAAAATAGTTTCGGTTCAGGTTGCGAGCCTGAGCGATGAGGAAAAGGTAAAAAAATGGGAAATGCCAAAAGAGTAGTTTTCTTTATTTTGATTTGGGTAACTCTCTCAGTTATGTTCACTTTTATTGGTAGAGTAATTACTGATATTATTAGAGTTCAAATTTATCATTTTAAATATGGTATAAATGATGGGTCTCTGGTTTTTGCATTTGCAACGCCATTTTATTCTGTTGCGCTGGCAATTTATTTGCGAATTATTTATAAAAGATTTAAAGAAGTGAAAATTGGAGTAAAATTTATTTTCCTTTCGGTTGTCATTCCAATAATCATAAATGTTGTTGTTGCATTAATAATTGCATCAAAGTATGGCTTCTTTAATATTGGTGAATTTCAGTAGCAGAAATTACCGTTTCTATTTTGTTTTCCCGGCTGCCGGGGTAGCACCCTGGCAGAAAAAAGATTTATTCTTAGGTCAGGGTACGACCCTGACCCCCGAGGAAATTTCTTCCTGGATAATAATTGAATCAGTTAACTTAGAAACAAATAAAAAGCTCCCCGAAGGGAGCTTGAAAGATTAAATACCGTATTTGTGTCCGTACTTTTTAATTACAAACTCAATATCCTTATCGCCTCTGCCGGAAAGGTTTACAAGAATAGTTTTGCTGTTATCTAATTTACCTGCCAGTTTAATTGCGTAAGCAACCGCGTGCGAAGATTCCAGTGCAGGAATAATTCCTTCTTCGCGCGAAAGACGGAAAAATGCATCAACTGCTTCGTCGTCGCTTGCTGTAACATAATTAACGCGTTTAATATCAAAAAGATAACTGTGCTGAGGTCCAACTCCCGGATAATCCAATCCGCTGGCAACTGAGTAAACAGGTGCCGGCTGTCCTGCTTCATCCTGAAGAAGATAGCATTTGAAGCCGTGAATCATTCCCGGTTTGCCGAAAGTTAAAGTTGCAGCGTGTTCGCCTACTTTATTACCGACGCCTATAGGCTCAACTCCGTAAATATTTACAGATTCGTCATCAAGGAAAGCGGTAAACAAGCCAATAGAATTTGAGCCGCCGCCAACGCAGGCAACAAGGTTATCGGGAAGTTTTTTGCCTGTAAGTTCGGCAAACTGAACCCGTGCTTCTTCGCCCACAATTTTCTGAAAATCGCGCACCATCATAGGGAAAGGGTGAGGACCTACAACCGAACCGATTGCATATAATTGCGTTACAGGATCTTTAAGATAACCCATAAAAGCTTCGTCAACAGCTTCCTTAAGGGTTCTTAATCCGCTTTTTACTGGAATAATATTTGCGCCGAGAGCTTTCATTCTTAAAACATTCGGATATTCTTTTTCGATGTCAACTTCGCCCATATAAATATCACATTCAAGTCCTATAAGAGCTGCAGCAGTTGCAAGCGCAACTCCGTGCTGTCCGGCGCCGGTTTCGGCAATAATTTTCTTTTTGCCCATATGTTTTGCTACAAGGGCTTCACCTAAAGTGTGATTGATTTTATGAGCGCCTGTGTGGTTAAGGTCTTCTCTTTTAAGATAAATATTTGCGCCGCCGATGTTTTTTGAAAGATTTTTTGCAAAATAAACAGGGCTTGGTCTGCCAACGTAATATTTCAAAAGGTAGTTTAATTCGGCTTTAAAGTCCGGATCATCTTTAAGTTTTAAGTAAGCTTCAGTAATTTCGTCAATCAGTTTTTGAAGATCGGGCGGTAAAAAACTTCCTCCGTAATTCCCGAAATAGCCGTCTTTATTTGGCATAAGATCAGCTTTTAATGCATCGTTCATCGTGTACTCCGTTTTCGAATAAATGATTAATAATTGAATTTTTATTTTTTAAAATTTTTGATCCGCGCGTAATCTTGCATAACCCCAGTTTATGCAATTTTGCAATTTCTCTTTGTGTTTTGCCCGATTTTAATTCCTTAAACAGTATCCAGCGTAAAATGAAATCCTTTATTTCCGCATCAGTAAAAAGTTCGTCAAAAAGCTTTTTCATTTCGCTTTCGCATTTCACTTTGCAAAAAATATTAATCAGCTCGTTAAAATTATCATTATTGTTTCTATACATAGAAACAAACTTAAACAATATTTTCCGATAAATGAAAAATATTAATAAGATATTTTTTTTTGGAAGAATAATTATTGATTTTTATTATTTAAAAACAGATGACCAGGAGAAAGTTGGCAGACGGCAATAGTTTGTTTTCAGTTCCGCTTAAATAAAAATATATTTTTTTGTATCTTTTGCCGCAGAAAAAATAATTAAAGCGAGAAAAAAATCAGAGCGGTATTTCTTTTTTTGTGTTTATCGGTATTTATATTTACTCAGGAAAAATCAGGTTTCGAATTTCTTCCGGAAGGGATGAATTTTAAGCCGCTGAAGGCAAATCATCAGGAAGCGCGTTTCGGAATTTTATATTACACTGCAACTTCCAATCTTAAAGTAGATATAGGCAATTCGTCGGATATTATTGCTTATTATCTTAATGAAGGGAACACAAAACTGACCGCCGGAATTGATTTTATGGCTTATGCTTTTTCCACGAGCTATGCCGGCAACCGCCTGCAGATTGATGCTTTGGATGGATTTTTCGGCGGGAATATTTCGTATTCGCAAAAAACCGAAAACGGGAAATTTTTGGGGCGTTTCAGGGTTGTTCATAACAGCGCGCATTTTGTGGACGGACATTTTAATGTTGCCGAAAATAAATGGATTGATGATAGAACTCCCATTCCTTTTACGCGGGACATGGGCGAGCTTACTCTTGCAAACCAAATTAATTATAATTCAGCAATACTTAAATATTACGGGTCAATTTCTTATTCAACACTTGTGCGTCCGGCTGATCTTAAAAAATATTCGGGAAACTGCGGAGTAGAACTTGCTTTTACGGATATTTTAGGCAAGTTTTTAAATAAAAGCACTCAGCTTTACTTTGCGTATCATTTCAGTCTTGTAGGAATTCCCGAATACATGGGGAACAGTCACTCGATGCTGGGAATAAAAGCAGGCGAATGGGAAGGGAAGGGCATTTCGCTTTATCTTTCTTATTTTAACGGAAACAATGTTTTCAGCGAGTATTACAAAGACAGAATTGAAAAATTCGGCATCGGTTTTTTTGTTGACTTCAACTGATTTTAAAGGCAAATCTTGGAAATAAATTATCTAAACTATTTTTCATTTAAACGATTGATAAATCTTTCTGCAGCGGTTTTGTCATTTGTTCTTTCGAGGATAATTCGGCGTCCAGTTGTGTGGGGATTGCCTCCGGCAATTTCGGTTGAACCGACAAACAGATGCAATTTGAAATGTCCCGAATGTCCGTCCGGTACGGGAAAACTTACCCGCCCAATAGGTTTATTATCTTTGGATGATTTTAAGGATTTTGTTGATCAAGTTTGCAAAAAGTCATTTTACCTGCAGCTCTTTTTTCAGGGAGAGCCTTATATAAATAAAAATCTTTCTGAAATGACGCGATATGCCCGGCAGAAAAATATGTATGTTGCAGTGAGTACCAACGGACTTTTGCTTAAGGGTAAAAATGTAGACGAAATGCTTAAAAATCCGCCCGATAAATTAATATTTTCAGTTGACGGGCTCGATCAACAGACTTATGAAATTTACAGACAGGGCGGCAGATTAAGTGAAGTTAAAGAAAATTTGTCCGAAATTATTAAGAAAAAGAGAGAACTTAACCTTAAAAAACCTTATATTGAACTTCAATTTATTGTAATGAAGCAAAATGAACATCAGATTGATGATGTAATAAATTTTGGCAGGAATGAAGGTTGCGATAAAGTGGTATTAAAAACAATGCAGGTAGGTTCTTACGAAAATGCTTTAATGTTTCTGCCCGAAAATCAAAAATTCAGCAGGTATTCTGTGGCAGACGGCGAATTAAAAATTAAAAGCAGACTAAAAAATCATTGTTTTGCCTTGTGGCGGTTATCGGTAGTTACCTGGGATGGCAAAGTTGTACCCTGCTGTTTTGATAAAGATGCAAAATACGAAGCAGGCAGCCTCTCCGAAAATAAATTCGAAGATATATGGAAAGGCAAAAAATATAATAATTTCCGGCAGGCAGTATTAAATAGCCGAAAAAACATTGATATCTGCAGAAACTGCACGGAAGGATTAAAGATAAATATAGGTGATTATTGATGCTGAGTGTGGCATTAAAAAGAATAAACATATTTGTAGCAGACAAGAAATCGCTAATAATTATTACTGCAAAAATTCTAATTGCAGGAGTTTTGCTTTACTATCTTGCAAATTCAATCCATCCGGCAAAAATATTCAATTCTCTTCTTAATGCAGATTATTATCTGATTTTAGCAGCGTTTATACTGAGTTTTGTAAATATTTTATTTCAGTTCCTTAAATGGCGGTTATTATGCAATTCCGTATTAAAAATAAACAATAACCGTTCTGTATTCTATTCGCTTTTTTACGGATTCAGCGCAGGCATTACCACTCCTTTCCGTGCAGGCGAATATTTTGGCAGGGCAATTCCCTTTAAAGATATGAGTGTTATAAAAGTAACCCTTTTAACTGCGATTGATAAATTGTTCCCGCTTATAATTGTTACTTTTACCGGTTCGGTTGCTTCAATAGTATTTATTAAATATTATTATAATATTCCTGAATTCCTTGTCTGGATATTGCTGCTTTTAATAGTTCTGCTTTATACTTTACTGCTTAATCTTATGAATAACAGAGCATTCTGGCGGAATCTGATTTTCAATAAACTAAAATCATTATCCTTCGTAAAAAAACAGACAGAAAAATTTCAGATACTTACAAAACTAACAACAGGAATAACCCATAACCTTTCTATGCTATCGCTGCTTTTTATTTTTGTTTATACATTACAATTTACTTTACTTGTTATGGCTTTTTCCGAAGTTCAAAATTTTATGCTTTTCTTTTGGGCAAGCAGTCTCGTAATGTTTACAAAATCTATGATTCCTCCGGTTACTTTCGGCGAACTGGGTATAAGGGAAGGAGTTGCTCTGTTTTTCTTTGGGATTATGGGAGCAAACGACAGCGCAATTTTTGATGCTTCGCTTTTCTTATTTCTTATGAATCTTGTAATTCCTTCAATTGTGGGTCTTATACTTTTAACAAAAAAGAGCTGAAATTGTGGTTTATACCGGATTTATATTTCTATTTTTAGCGGTACATTACTCATTTTTCCTGTTTAGAATTTTTAACGGTCTTGTAAAACTAATAACAAAAACATATGGAAATTTTAACGGACTTGTAACTTTAATAATTCCTTTCCGCAACGAATCCGAAAAAATACTCCAAAATCTTGAAAGCATACAAAATCAAAATTTCGCGGATGAACGGCTTGAAGTAATTTACATTAACGATAATTCCGATGACGGCTGCGAAATACTGCTTAAAAACGCGATAACGAAGAAAAACATAAGAATAATAAACGCAGAATCAAACGGAAAACGCGCCCATAAAAAAGCGGCAATTATTGAAGGTTTAAAAGAAGCGAAAGGCGAAATAATTGTAAGCACCGATTCCGATTGTTTTCATGGCAAGAATTGGTTAAAAACCTTAATAAATTATTTTGATGAAGAAACGGCTTTTGTATCGGGACCGGTGGAGTTTGTTGACGATAACACTTTTTTCGCGGGACTTCAGCGATTGGAATTTGCGGGATTAATTTTTACAGGAGCAGGATTGATAGGAGCCGGAACACCGGTAATTTGCAATGCCGCTAATCTCGCTTACAGAAAAAAAGTATTTGAAGAAGTTGGCGGATTTTCGGATAATATGGGTCTTTCTTCTGGTGATGACGAGTTATTGATGCAGAAAATAACATCTCTTAAAAAATACAAAATTAAGTTTTGTCCGGAAATGGATGCAATGGTTTTTACAGAACCGAACAGCGGTCTGAAACAATTGATGAACCAAAGAAAAAGATGGGCAAGCAAAGGTCTGCATTATAAAAGCAAAGGACTTATTTTTACTCTTGTACTTATATTTTTATTTTATCTGGGACTTTTAATTCAGCCGCTTTTAGGTATGTTTATCTCCCGTTTTTTCTTTTTAACATTTGCTGTTTCACTTTTACTAAAAATGTTTTGCGAATTCATAATAATTGTAAAAGGCTCAAAAATATTAGGAATGAAAGGATTGATTAAATATTTTATTCCGGCAGAGATTTTTCACGTGCCGTATATAGTAATTTCTGCAATCGGCGGAGCGGCAGGCGGATACAAATGGCGGGGAAGAACGGTTAAACGATGAATAAATGGAAATACAGTCCGCCGTTTTTTATGAAATATCTTTTCCCGGAATTCAAATGGAATACATCAAATAATAAAATTCTGTTAACATTTGATGACGGACCTTTGCCCGGAAATACCGAAAAGATTCTTAAATATTTATCCGGGAAAAAAATAAAAAGCATTTTTTTCTGTGTTGGCAATAATCTGGAAGAAAACATATCGCTTGCTAAAGAAATTCTTTCCGAAGGGCATCTATTAGGAAATCATATGCCTCAGCATCAGATTATAACAGGAATGAAAACAAGCGAAATTATTGGAAATATTAAGAAAGTGAATGAAACAGCCAGAGAAAAGCTTAATTACAAGATTAAATATTTTCGTCCTCCTCACGGAAAATTTGATTTGAGAACTTCGAAAATTCTCAAAGAATTTGGTATGATAAACGTAATGTGGTCGCTTATTACCTGGGATTTCCGTAACGATGTTAAATTGGTAAAGAGTGCGACCGGAAGATTTCTTAAACCGGATTCGATTGTTGTTTTTCACGATAGCATTAAGTCATCGGGAATTATATTAGAATCGCTTGACTTTCTTCTTGAAACAGCAGAAAAGCATAATTATAAAATAGGAGTTCCGGAAGAATGTTTGAAATAATCTTTCTTGCAGTAATTTCCGTATATTTTTATTGTCTTATATTTTTAACTGTGGGTCTGGCAGAAAAATACTTAAAAATTCCGGATGACGAACTTCCTTTAGCTTCAGTAATTGTTGCCGCGCGTAACGAAGAAAAAAACATTTTAAATTGTCTTCAATCTTTAGCAGAATTAAATTATCCCGAAGGAAAACTTGAAATAATAATCATTGATGATAACTCGCAGGATAAAACCGCAGAACTTATAAAAGAATTTGTCAGCGGAAAAAGCAATTTTGTCTTTTTGCAGGCAGGTAAAATAAAAACAAGTTTAACAGGAAAGTCGGCTGCTCTTGCAGAAGGAATTTCAAAATCCCGAGGTGAAATAATATTAACAACCGATGCCGATTGCACAGTCGGGAAACACTGGGCAAAAAACATCGCTTCTTATTACAGAGAAGATGTAGGAGTTGTTTGCGGTTATACTACCTATAAAACAAAAAACATATTCAGCGCGGTGCAGAATATTGATCTTACATTTTTGCTTTCGGTTGCTTCGGGACTTATGAACAGTAAATTGCCTGTAAGCGCAATCGGTAATAATATGTCCTTCCGTAAAAGTGTTTACATCGAAACGGGAGGACTTGAAAATTTGAAGCCTTCTGTTACTGAAGATTATGCGTTAATAAAAGCTTTTTCTTCATTAAAAAAATATAAAATGCTTTTCCCTGCGGATGCCGGTACAGTTGTAACTTCTGTAGCCTGCGAAGATTGCAAATCTCTGTATCATCAAAAAAAACGCTGGGCAGTGGGCGGAATGGACAGCAGCTTTATCGGATTATTTGTGATGTCTGCCGGCTGGGCAACAAGCATTATACTTTTACTATCGTTATTCAGTATATATTCTTTGTATTTCTTCGTTTTGTTTAAATTTGCAATAGATTTTCTTTTTCTGAAGTATGCAGGTTTCAAACTAAAACAAAAAATGAATCCGCTATATTTTATCTTATTCGAAATTTATTTTTTATCATATATATCCGTTTTACCGTTTGTTTTGCTATTCAGCAGAAAAGTAAAATGGAAAGAAAGAGAATACTGATGCTGCTTTTGTGCAATTATTATGTAACATACCGCTGCAATGCAGCTTGCGAATTTTGCCATTTTGCCGATCACGAAAAATTCAAAAATACTAAAGATACAGATTTTGCTGTTTTTGAAAATAATGTTAACCAGCTTGCAAAAATGGGAGTGAAGTTTATCGATCTTACCGGCGGCGAGCCTCTTCTTAATAAAAATATACATAAAATGGCTGAACTGTGCCGAAAATTAAAAATGCAGACAAGTATTACCACAAATGGACTGCTGTATCCGAAATTTGCAGAAAAACTTGCCGGAAATGTAAATCTGCTGCACTTTTCTCTTGATTCTCCCGATGAAGAAGAACACAATAAAATAAGAAGAATTGACTGTTACAAGCACGTATTTAAAAGTCTGGAAATTGCAAAATCTATCGGTGAATACCCTGATATACTTTTTACTGTTACAAACGACACTTATAAAAAACTTCCCGGAATGTACGAAATTGCGGTAAAAAACGATCTCGTGCTTTTAGTAAATCCCGTTTTTTCATATTTTGGAAATCCAGGACTAAGCGACGAAGCTCTCGATTACATTGAAAATTTTGTTGAAGGCAAACCAAACGCATATTTAAACAAAGCTTTTATAAAATTGCGCCGGAGCGGGGGAAACGATCCAGCTAAACCCTTATGTAAAGCAGTTTCGAGAGTAATTGTAATTTCTCCGGATAACGAAATAATCCTTCCCTGCTATCATTTTTCAAACAGTAAGGTGAAAATAGATCGTCCTCTCAAAGAAATGAGAGAGCTGGAGATAATAAAAAATTATATAAAAATGGAAGGAAGATACAACTTTTGCAAGGGCTGCACCGTCAATTGCTATTTTGAACCGTCATTTGCGTTTCCTACAAATTTATACGGAATAGCAAGTCTTTCTTCAAAATTTAAATACGGATTTAATAAATTAGTGAAACAGAAATTAAAAAAATATGGAGTTATTAAATAAAGTCATTATGAAAAGGTTAATTATTGTACTGTTTTTTACGTTGTTCTGTAAAAGTTATTCTCAATCATCGCTGGATTTTTTCCCTTCAGAATTAAACATTCAGCCGTTTACTGCAAATATTCTCGAACCAAAACTCGGTTTTCTTACTCAGTTTGATAAAAATGATATACGTCTTGATATCGGGAATTCGATGGATTTAATTCATTACAGCCCCGACAGCAGCCAGGTCTATTCATTCGGAGCAGATCTTTTTACCTACACTTTACTGAGAGGAGAGAATAATTTTCATTTTCCGGTTGATGCTGTAGATTATCTTTTCGGAGTAAATTTCGGCTATTCAAAAAAATTAGGAAACATTAAATTCGAAACCAGGTTCAGAATCAGCCATATTAGCGCCCACTTTGTGGACGGACATTTTGACGGAACAAATAATAAATGGCGCAACGATCATTCACCAAGGGTTTACAGCCGCGAATTTTTCGAATTAATTCCTTCGGTTAGATATAAAGATTTAAGAGTGTATGCCGGATATACTTATATTTATCACATCGATCCCGAGTGGATTGGCAAAAATAATTATCAGGCGGGGATAGAATATTTTGCGAACGGAATAATTCATAATATGATTACTCCTTTTGCTGCATACGATATAAAACTTATCCAAGTAGGAAAAACAACCGCCTGTAATTCACTGATGATAGGATGTAAAATAGGAATATCGGAAAGCAGGGGAATAAGCGTTTATTTCCAACATTATTCAGGGAAAAGTATTCACGGCGAATATTTCGATTACAATAAAAAGTATAACGCATTCGGGGTAAACCTCGATTTATAAACGGAAATTAATGATAAGTAAATTTAAAGAATATTCAACTCATATTTTTCTTTTTGCGGCAACCGTAATAACAACGCTTTATTCGGGTATGCTGTGGATTGCGCCGGGTCCCGGACCTTGGACGCTTTCGGAATGGAGTTCGGCAATACCTTATGCAGGTTCAATCCTTCTGTTTTTATCCTGCCACGAATTCGGGCATTATTTTGCAGCAAAATATCACAAAGTAAATTCCACTCTGCCTTATTATATTCCTTTTCCTCCAATTCCTTGGATGATTAATTTCGGAACATTCGGCGCGGTAATTAAAACAAAATCGCGCATCGAATCGAATAAGGCGATGTTCGATATCGGAATAGCTGGTCCTTTAGCCGGTTTTGTTGCAGCTTTAGCAATTTTGATTTACGGATTTTCTAATCTTCCCGGTCCCGAATATATTACAAATATTCATCCCGATTATTTTACTCCCGGTTATAAAACCGATAAAGGCCTTTATCTTGAATTCGGCGCTCCGTTGCTTTATTCTATATGCCAGAAGCTCTTTAGCTCGCCAGGTGATTTTTTACCCCCGATGAGTGAAATGTACCATTATCCTTATCTGCTTTCAGGCTGGTTCGGGCTATTTGTTACGTCACTAAATATGATTCCCGTTGGTCAGTTGGACGGTGGACATATTTTTTACGCAATGTTCGGTGAAAAGAAACATACGGCTTTTGCACATATAATTGTAATTTTAATGTTTGTTGCCGGAATGCTGGGAATATTGGAAGCTTTTTTTGAAATAAATACATTTATCGGATGGTCTGGCTGGATAGTGTGGGTTTTAATGCTGGTGTTTGTAATTAAAATAAAGCATCCGCCGGCTTATACTTTCGAAAAATTGAATACAGGCAGAATAATTCTTGGATATATTAGTTTTGCAATACTTGTTTTGTCTTTTATTCCTGTTCCTATTATTGCTTATTGATTATCTGTCCGGCAAATTTAACTTGACAAAAGGCGGGCATTATTTTATTTTTTGATACGTTAATCAAAAAGGAATATATATAGAATATTTTTACAGTATTTAAATTCTTTACAGCCTTTTAAGAAAGGAATTTAAATATTGGATTATTCTGTAAATGTTCCTTTTTCATTTTAAAAAAAATCAGGATGTTATGAAAAAAATAGTCTTTTTGTTTGTAATATTATTTCTGTTCCGGTGCGAAGATATCCCTTCGAAAGTAATTGATGCTCCTGCTGGCGGATATAATCTGGCGGGTATTAATTTGCCTGATACGCTTGTATTTTCTCCTGCTGAGCAGGATTATACCGTAGCTGTAAGTTTCAGCCAGAAGCTAAGTCTTGATAATGTAAAGTTTCAAATCCTTTCGGAAGACGGAAAAATTGAAATGGTTCCGTTAAAGGAATTGCGCGATAACGGCAATCAGGAAAAATACGGCGATGCTCAGATTAATGACGGAATTTACTGCAACAAAATAGCATTAAGCCAGTCTGTGCCTAACGGATATTATCAGATAATAATATTTGTTTATACAAAAATTACAGAAAAAAAGATTGCTGCAATCCGTAAATTTTATTACGATAACAATTCGGTGCAGTATAATCCAGTACTCTCAGATTTATCTTGTCCGGCTCAAGTAAACGTAAATACTCCTTTCGATTTTTCTATAAAAGCAACCGATGGGAACGGAAACAGCGATGTTAAAAGAGTTTATTACCGTCTCTTTAAACCTGACGGCACGCAGCAGCAGAATTCGAAGGGCGAAAAGGAATTTGAAATGTATGATGACGGTTCGTTGCAGGTTTTTGGCGATGGGAATACTTCGAACGATTTAACAGCGGGAAACAACATTTACACAAGCTGGCTGAATTTTCCCGGAACAGTGCCTAAAGGTAATTGGAGAATTGAATTTGAGGCTGTTGACAGATCTGGAAATAAAAGCGAAATAATTCAGAAAATTGTGGAGGTCCGATGAAAAGTAAACTGTTTGTTATATTTATTCTGATGCTTTCCGGAATTATTTTTGCACAGCTTAAACCCGAAAGTTATAAGGAAACATCCTCGAATAATTCTCTTTCGGATGAAATAAAAAGCAATACAATAATAGATGTTTTTGCTAAAGATGATACAGTAATTGTTGCTACAAACAAAGGGGTAAGCTGTTCGTTTGACGGAGGGGAAAACTGGAAGAACAGTTTCGGCACATCTGCTTTCGGTTCCGAAAGTGTTTCGGCAGTTACATTTTATAAAGGAATTATATGGGCAACAACATCCCATTCTGTTGAAAGAGACGGAAGCACATTGCCGGAAGGAAGCGGATTGCGTTATTCAACAGATTTTGGAAATAATTGGATTTCGGTTGCTCAATCAGTGGATAATCCTGCCGATTCGATTGTTGTTTACGGAATAAATAATATCAGAGCGCTTCCTGTTACAGTTGCCATAAATAATATTTCGTATGATATTGCAGTTACAGATGATGCAGTATGGACCACAAATTTTGCAGGAGGATTGAGGAAATCGACCGACAAAGGACTAACCTGGCAGCGTGTTGTTCTTCCGCCTGATAATTTAGATTATATCCATCCCGACATTACATATACATTTTCGCTTCAGCCTGTTGCAGGAAATTTCGGAAAAGAAAGTTATCTCAATCACCGTGTTTTTTCGGTTGTTGCAGTTGATAACGATACATTGTTCGTTGGAACTGCAGGCGGGATAAACAAATCAACCGACGGAGGTCTGAGCTGGAGAAAATATACTCATTTAAATCAGGCAAATCCGATAAGCGGAAATTTTGTTGTATCAATCGATTATAATCATTTCGATAAAAGCATCTGGGCGGCTACCTGGAAAGCCGAAGGTGAATCGGAATTTTACGGAATAAGCTCGTCGCACGACGGCGGAAAAAACTGGCAGACGTATTTATCCGGATTTAAAATTCACGATTTTGCATTTATGAATACAGAACCCGATGAAAGTCTTGTGCTGGCTGCAGCTGATGACGGTCTTTATATATCAGATAAAACTTGCGACAGCTGGATTTCCGCTCCCGAAATATATGACCCCGGAAGAAAATTTCAGGTGCTTAAAAATAAATTCTATTCTGTTGCAGTTCCCGGAACAAACAGCAGCATAGTTTGGGCAGGCACTGCCGGCGAAGGACTTGCCAAATTCACAAAGACAGGAAATGAGTGGACGGGAATTTGGCAGAGTTTTTTTGTATCAAAAAAAATAGAAAACAAAGAAGACTGCTATGCTTTCCCTAATCCTTTTTCACCGGATGAAGAAAGTGTAAGAATTAAATATGTAATTCCGGCAGAAGGAGCAAAAGTAACAATAAGAATTCTCGATTTCGGAATGAACCTGGTAAGAACTGTTATACAAAATGTAGCGAGAGCCGGTGAATCTGAGCAGATTGATTTTTGGGATGGTAAAGATGATGACGGAAAAATTGTTCCCAACGGAGTTTATTTTTTCAGAATCGATTCCGAAGGCGATGCCCAATACGGTAAAATTATTGTTCTAATGTAAAAAGAGGTTTATGTGAAAAAATATATTATTTATCTGTTCGTTTTTGCAGTTTTTATTCATGGTCAGGACGGTTTCAGTAAAATTAACAGTATGCCCGGATCGTTTGCCAGGATGGGTTTTGGTGCTCGCGGTATGGGTATGGGTAATGCAATGCTTGCGGTTACAAACGGAAATGTCGTTTCTTTTTATAATCCGGCTGTACCGGTTGTTCAGGAAGGAAATTCGCTTCAGGCTTCTTATTCGTTTTTATCGATGGACAGGTCTTTAAATTTTTTAAGTTTTACGCGCAGGTTCGATTTCTATTCAAAAAAAAATGAAAGCAACGTTCCATCATCAACTGCAGGAGTAAGCGCAGGCTTAATAAATAAAGGAGTGGGAGAAATTAGTCTGCGCGACAGAGAAGGCGAGCAGACAGGAACTTTTGATGAAGTTGAGGATGTATTCTTTCTCGGCATTGCTAACAGATTTTCTAAAAAAATAGCCGCTGGAATTATGGGTAAATATTATTATAACAAAATATACAAAGATGTATCGGCAACCGCATTGGGAGTTGATATCGGCGTAATTTATTTTGCCAATGATAATCTTACTTTTGCTGCTTCAATCTGCGATATAAATGCTGCATATAAATGGGATACCGGAAATATTTACGGACAGGACGGAAATAAAACCGATCCGAAGTTCCCCGTTCTAAAAAAAATAGGTGCGGCATACCGGTTTGACGATCCTAAAATACTAGCTTCTGTGGAATTTGAAAACAGCAACGCGGGAACAAATTTCTTGAGAATGGGTGCCGAATATAATATCTTTGAAAACCTGTTTTTACGGACAGGTTTTGACAAATTAAATTTCAGCAATTTCGATTATCCGGTGAAACCGTCATTCGGGTTTTCGTATTTTTATAACACTGGCGGATTTACCGCCGGAATTGATTATGCTTTTGTGATCGAACCTTATTCTTCGTCCGATCAGCACATAATAGGCGTTAATTTTAAACTTTAATTGAAGTGAATTATGAAGAAAATATTAATATCAGTATTGTTTTTAGGATTAGTTTTTGCACAGGACGGCGGTAAAACCGGAATGTCTTTTTTAAAAAACGGAACCGGCGCGCGCAACATAGCAATGGGCGATTTGGGTGTTGCAGGAAATAAAGATGTTACTTCAATATTTTACAATCCTGCAAATATGGTTATTGAACCGAAATATCAGATTTTTGCAGCACACAACGAATGGATTCAGGATGTTAAAACTGAAATTATTGCAGCTTCATTCGTCCTTTGGGGAATTCCTCTGGCTGCAGGCATAAACACAACTTCCATTCCCGGAATAGAAGTAAGGGAAAGACCCGGCGATCCGACTGCGGAATTTAAAGCGCAGTATTTTTCGGGAAGCATTTCATCAGGATTCAGTCCATTCGAAAATTTATATCTCGGCGCTTCGTTAAAATATCTTTACGAAGGCATGTATTCGGACGATGCAAGCGGAATGGCATTTGATATTGGAGCTGCCTACACAGGATTGATGGAGAATTTAGAATTAGGATTTGCAGTCCGAAATATGGGCTCGATGAATAATCTACGCGATGAAAAGACGGTTTTACCGACTGATATCAGGTTTGGAGTTGCTTACAGTAAGGAAATAGAATCAATAAATTCGAATATTTCGTTAGTCGGCGGAATTCAAAAATATACTAAATTAGAAGACATACATTTTCACGCAGGAACAGAAATATTATGGGCGCAGCTTTTAGCTTTGCGTATTGGCTACGCTTCAGGTTACAAGGCAAAAGATATCAGTTTCGGAATCGGAATAAACTGGAATTCTGTTAACTTCGATTATGCAAACACGCCTTTTACAGAAAATTTCGGAAGCGGTCATACTATTTCGCTGATGTACACTTTCTAGAGATCAGGAATAAAGAAATTTGATTAAGAGAATTTGATAATCCGGCTGTATTGCCGGATTTTTTTTAAGTTTGAAATAATAATTAAAATTTTACCTTATTATGCAATCTAAACTGAAAGATGTTTTAATCAGGTTTTATAAACCCGATATAACGAATTACATTGCGGAAAATCCCGGGGAATTTACAGAAGCTGTTAAATTATCTCTTTCGGACGAACATCCTTATTGCTGGCGGGCAGCATCGCTTGTGTGGGATTGTATGACAGAAAATGACGAACGTGTTAAACCTTTTGTTAAAAAATACTTATCAGCGCTAAAGAATAAAAAAGACGGGCATCAAAGGGAAATTCTGAAAATACTCTGCTTGATGGATTTGGAAGATAAATATGAAGGGGGCTTGTTCGATTTATGTATAAATGTATGGAAGGATATTAACAAGAACTCATCTGTCCGTGTTACAGCATTTAAATTTCTTATAAAAATCGCAGTAAAATATCCTGAATTACGCAGCGAAATTATTTATCTTGCAAACGAGAATTATTTAGAAACCTTATCTCCCGGCATAAAAAATTCAGTAGGAAGAATGATTAAAGAACTAAAATAACTTGTAAAACGATTATGAAAAAGATTTTAATATTGGTTTTGATTGCATCTGTTTATATTCCCTTATACAAATAAAAGCGGTAACTTTAATAAATATGCCTCGTTTTCTAAAATACATTTCTTTGCAGATAATCTTTTTTACAGGATTCGTTTTTTCGCAAAATACGGGCAATTTAAGAGTCTTTATATCGGATTCGCTTAACGGCGAAGCCCTTGCCTATTGCAATGTCTTTATAGAAGAATCGGGCAAAGGTGCCTCTGCAAATGAAAAAGGTTACGCCGTTATTACATCTATTGCTGCAGGGAAAAAATACACATTGCTTGTAACTTATGTAGGATACGAATCGAAAAAGATTGATTTTGTTATTATGCCTAATAAACTTACCGAGTTAAAAATTGAATTAAATCCGGTTGGAATACAACTGCAGACGATAGAAAAAATAGGCGAAAAAACAGCAGAAGCAAATGCCACTGATGCGGGATTAAAAATAATAAAAGTAAGAGACCTCGAATATCTTCCGCAAAGCGTGGAGCTTGATATTTTCCGGGCAATTCAGTCAGTGCCGGGGGTTCAGTCCACAAGCGATATATCAGCAAAATATTATGTACGCGGAGGGGGCAGCGACCAGAATCTGGTTTTGCTGAACGGCGCAGCGGTTTATAATCCGTTTCACGCTTTCGGAATTTTCAGCGCTGTCGATCCGGAAATGATAAACAATATTGAATTTTACAAAGGCGGGTTCACATCTGAATACGGCGGAAGAATTTCTTCGGTTATGAATCTCATTACTAAAAATGGAAATAAAAACAGATTCAGCGGTTCGGCATCGGCAAGCCAGTTATCCGGTAAAGCGCTTTTGGAAGGACCTTTCCCGGGCGGCTCTTTTATTGTTACTGGAAGGAAAAGTTACAGTAAAGCAATATTTAAAAATTTCTTTAACAAGCAGATTCCGCCAATCGATTTTTACGATTATTCATTTAAACTTAATACAAATCCTTCATTTATAAAAGGTTCTAATTTTAATTTATTCGGATTTTTCAGCAAAGATGTTGTGGATAATGAAGGCGAATTAAGCGAGGATTTTAATTGGTCGAATAATATAATCGGTTTTAAGTGGTTTCAGGTTGGCAGCAGTCCGCTGTTTTACGAGGTATCAATTTCCTACAGCGGATTTGAAGGCGAGGTAATTCCCAACTTAAGCAATGCAAATCCTAAAAAAAACGAGCTTACGGATTTTACCGGAAAAATGGATTTTACCTATATTTTCGACAGCAAAGATGAAATTTCAATGGGGTTGAATATTACGGATATAAAAACGAAATTATTTCTTGTTGATCAAAACGGCTTGAAATATGACGTTGATGAAAACGGAACGAATTTCTCTTTTTTTGCAAAATATAAATTTATGCGATTCGACAATCTGGGAATTGATATCGGCGGAAGATTTAATCTTACGGGTCTTTTAAAAGGTAAAACCGCTCTGTTCGAACCGCGGGTAAGTTTATCGTGGAATATTATTGATGAAGTAAAAATGAAAGCTGCATACGGAATTTATCAGCAGGAAGTAGTTACTTATTCAGACGAAAATGAAGTTGTATCTTTGTTCGAGCCTTGGACAATAATTCCTGAATATTTAGATGCATCAAAAGCTTATCATTATATGGGCGGACTTTCGGTTGCATTATCAAAAAAAATATCATTTGATATTGAAGGATATTACAAAAAGCTGCAAAACCTGATTATGCTGAACGAAGAAAAATTCAAAAAAACCGATAAAGATTTTGTTTCAGGGAGCGGTGAATCTTACGGCTGGGAAAGTTCGCTTAAATATGTTTCGGATATTTACAGATTTTCCGCCTCATATTCTTTAAGCTGGGCATATAAGGAAATTGATGGCAGATTGTTTTATCCTAAATACGATACCCGCCATTCGTTGATGCTCGATTTTGAGGTAAATTTAGGATACGGTTTTTCGGCAAGCGCAATGTGGAATTACAAGACGGGAAATCCTTTCACGCAGAATATGAGTTTTTACGATAAATATTATTTCAACGATTTTTACTCACAAGTTTCTCCGTTTAATAATTATAAGCCATACGCAATTCTGGCAGATAAAAATCTCGGCAGACTTCCGGATTATCACCGTCTGGATTTTAATATTACAAAACAATTTAATTACAGCTTTATTTCGGGGAACATAAGTGCAAGTATTATGAATGTTTATAACAGGAAAAATCTTTTTTATTTCAAAAGGGAAACCGGCGAAAAAATTTATATGCTGCCGTTTATGCCGTCATTATCTGTAAAGGTGCAGTTATGAAAAAAATATTCTTAATTCTTCTTTTCCCGGCAGTATTGTTATTATCCTGTTCCGAAGATAT